>NZ_JBDNTS010000012.1:0-75088 GCF_047719775.1 Liquorilactobacillus sp. | reverse complement strand
TAAATAAACAATCTAAGATTAGTTCTGGTATTAATTGGTGAAAATCAGTTAATATTAGAACTTTTTGTTAGGCAAAAATTTAATATCTCTGGTTATTAATGACTGCAAGAATTAAAAAAAGTTTCTTTTTATTTTATAAATAGCTCCAAAAAAATAATAGAGTTCGTAAACTGGAGAAAATAATTGCTTTTTCGATATAAATCAATTGAAAAATACGAATTTTGGTTACATAATAAACTACAAGGACAGACATTATAATTGGCACTTAAGTCCACGATGGTATATTTCAAGAAAAAAACTAGTATGCTATAATTACCGTATATTTAGAAAGGGGGCAGTAACAGTGCAGGAGTTTGTATCAAGACAAGAAATGTTGGAAATTCTGCAAGCTGATTCTGAGAAAATTCGGGTGTTATTAGATAAACAGCGGAACTTATTATGTTTGTCTCAGTGCCCCGCTTTTGAAGAAGTTGCAGATACACAGCTTTTTGGTTTTTCAAAAGAAGTGCACTTGGCCGAGCGTTGTGGCCTGATAACCATGAATGAGGCTCAGCAAATGATTCAGGACTTAGAACACCTGCTTTCAAGCATTTATATTTCAGTGGGAGAGGATGAATAGGTTCTGATTGCCATGAAAAAATTTAGAGATAAGATGAGGTATTTCGATTTTTATTTATTTGTACCTTACATAATTTTATGTTGTATTGGTGCAGTTATGGTGTATTCTGCCAGTTCAATAAACCTCTCATATGCGGGGGCGGCAACTAATACGTACCTAATGAAGCAGTTGCTTTATGTTGTGATAGGATTAGGCTGTGTCTTTTTTTCAATAATGATTCCGACCATCAAATTGGCTCACCGCAACTTTATAATAATTGGTTTTTTTGTAATGGTAGTACTATTGTTGTATGCTAAGTTTTTTACTACTGCAGTCAATGGAGCTAACGGTTGGATCAATTTGAAATTATTTAGTTTTCAGCCGGCTGAGCTTTGCAAACTGTACCTCGTTCTTTTTATGGCACAAATTACTTTTAACCGTGAACACTCAAACTCAATGGGTACATTGATTAGTAAGCCTAATTGGAAACCAGTTATATTAGTGTCAATACTGTTGATTCTTGTTTTAGTCGAACCAGATTTAGGAGGTTTTTCAATCAATGCATTCATTACTTTGGTAATGTACTATGCGAGTGGAA
This sequence comes from Liquorilactobacillus sp., assembly GCF_047719775.1. Classification (NCBI taxonomy): domain Bacteria; kingdom Bacillati; phylum Bacillota; class Bacilli; order Lactobacillales; family Lactobacillaceae; genus Liquorilactobacillus; species Liquorilactobacillus sp. Next base: position 73,892 of record NZ_JBDNTS010000012.1, on the reverse strand, counting down.
AAGATTATCGTAAGTCGCTACTATGCTTGTCTGGAATATTGGGTTCAATAATTATAGTAGTTCAACTCTTGCGCTTTTGGGATCCCGCGCCCCTCAAAGGAACAAAGATTGAGTATATGTATGCTAGACTAACAGCATTCTATAATCCCTTTAATGTTTCATCAACAAGCGGGCAGCAATTGATTAATTCTTACTATGCGATAAGTAATGGTGGTTTGTTCGGTGTTGGGCTTGGTAATAGTGTGCAAAAAAGAGGATATTTACCTGAGCCGTATACAGATTTTATCATAGCAATTATTAGTGAGGAGCTTGGGGCAGTTGGTGTTATGGTTGTACTGCTGCTAATTACTTGGATTGTTTTGCGAATTTTTTTAATTGGAATTAGAGCAAGTAGGCCATACGAAACAATGATTTGTTATGGAATTGGAACTTTTATGGGAATCGAAACTCTATTCAATGTCGGCGCAGTTAATGGATTGCTGCCAATTACAGGTGTTACATTCCCATTTGTATCTTATGGTGGTTCAAGTATGATTGTTTTATCTCTTGCATTAGGAATAGTAATAAATATTTCGATTAACCAAAAGCGGAATCGAAAGGGAAAGATTTGATTTATTAATAGCGCTTTTGTGATTTTAGAGATTCATTATTCAATTCAAGAAAGTGGGATTCTAATGAAAAAAATATTAATTGCAAACCGTGGCGAAATCGCAATTCGGATAATTCGTGCATGCCAGGAACTTAAGGTAAAAACTGTTGCCGTATATGCCAAGGAAGATGAATTTTCTGTTCATCGATTTAAGGCAGACGAAGCTTATCAGATTGGAGAGGGTAAAAAACCGATTGAAGCGTATCTTGATATGGATGATATTATTAGAGTTGCAAAAGAAACTGGTGCAGATGCAATTCATCCTGGATATGGTTTTTTGTCTGAAAATGAAACTTTTGCACAAAAATGTGAGGCAGCGGGAATTATTTTTATCGGTCCAACTAAAGAGCAGCTAGCGATTTTTGGAGACAAGGTGGCAGCTAAAAAAGCTGCCCATGATGCCGGATTGCAGACAATTCCTGGAAGTGATGGACCTGTTTATAGTTTAGAAGAAGTCCAAGAGTTCACTAAGCAGCATGGTTATCCTATTATGGTTAAGGCAGCCTTAGGTGGCGGCGGCCGAGGAATGAGAGTTATAAATGATGAATCAGAAATCAAAGAAAGTTTTAACAGAGCACAGAGTGAGGCTAAACAATCCTTCGGTGACGAAGAATTGTATATTGAAAAATATTTAAAGAATCCTAAACATATTGAAGTTCAAGTCTTGGCTGATCAGCATGGTAATGTTGTTCATTTATTTGAGCGGGATTGTTCAGTTCAGAGAAGACATCAGAAAGTTATTGAGGTAGCCCCAAGTTCATTAAGTAACGAGCGCAGGCTAGAAATTTGTACAGCTGCTGTTTCTTTAATGAAAAGTGTAAATTATCAAAATGCAGGAACTGTTGAATTTTTGGTTACCAACACAGATTTTTATTTTATCGAGGTTAACCCGCGTGTTCAAGTAGAACATACAATTACTGAGATGATAACTGGTATTGATATTGTTCAGTCACAAATCTTAATTGCTGCAGGGGCAGATTTGTTTGCTGACTTGGAGATTCCAAGACAGGATAAATTGAATTTTCATGGGCATGCTATTCAGTGTCGAATCACAACTGAGGATCCTGAGAATAATTTTATGCCTGATACAGGTAAGATTGAAACTTACCGTTCACCGGGTGGCTTTGGAGTCCGTTTAGATGGTGGAAATGCTTATGCAGGTGCCGTAATCAGCCCTTACTTTGACTCACTGTTGGTTAAAGCCTGTGTTCAAGCGAGGACTTTTAGTGGCGCAGTTTTGAAAATGGACCGTGTACTTGATGAATTTAGAATCAGAGGTATCAAAACGAATATTCCCTTCATGCACAATGTGATTAATCACCCAGATTTTATTTCTGGAAAGGCTCATACAACATTTATTGATTCAACTCCGGAATTGTTCCACTTGAACCACCCTAAAAACACACCAAATCAGTTACTAAAATATATCGGTAGTATTACCGTTAATGGCTTCCCAGGTGCAGAAAGACATGAAAAAATTTTTGTTCCTAAAATCCGTCTTATGAATGATTTCACTGTTCCTACTGAATACGAAAATGCAAAAAGTATGTTGGATAGTAAGGGCGCAGTTGAAGCGATGAGTTGGGTAACGCGACAAGAAAAATTATTGTTGACGGATACTTCGATGCGTGATGCACATCAAAGCCTTTTTGCGACTAGAATGCGTACAAAAGATATGCTGCCAGTTGCCGAGGCATTTGATAATGCACTGTCTAATGTATTTTCTGCCGAAGTTTGGGGAGGAGCGACCTTTGATGTTGCCTATCGTTTCTTGGATGAAGACCCATGGGAAAGACTAAAGAAGATTCGTAAGGCCATGCCGCATACTTTATTGCAAATGCTATTTAGAGGTTCTAATGCTGTGGGGTACAAGAATTATCCAGACAATGTATTACAGCGCTTTATTAAAAAGAGCGCGGCAGATGGGGTCGATGTCTTCCGCATTTTTGATAGTCTAAATTGGGTGACACAAATGGAGAAGAGTATCCAATTTGTGCGTGATACTGGTAAAATAGCAGAAGGAACAATGTGTTATACAGGTGATGTGTTAAATCCTGCTGAGCACAAGTATGATTTACAGTATTATCGGACATTAGCAAAGGATTTAGTATCGGCTGGTTCGCAAATAATTGGTATTAAAGATATGGCTGGATTACTCAAGCCACAAGCTGCATATGAATTGATTTCAACTTTAAAAGCAGATTTGGATGTTCCAATCCACTTGCATACGCATGATACAACTGGAAATGGGATTGCAACTTATCTACAAGCTGCACGAGCTGGTGTTGATATTGTGGACGTTGCTGCAAGTGCACTATCAGGAACAACTAGTCAACCAAGCATGAGTAGTTTGTACTACGCAATGTCGGGAGATAAAAGACAGCCTGATGTGAATATTGAAAATGTTGAAAAAATTAATCGTTATTGGTTAGGTGTTAAGCCTTTTTATCAGGATTTCATGAATGGAATTACAGCACCACAGACGGACATCTATGAAACGGAGATGCCAGGTGGTCAATATTCAAATTTGCAGCAACAGGCCAAGGCCTTGGGAATTAGAGATTTTGAGGAAGTCAAGAAAACCTATAAAGAAGTTAATGAGTTGTTGGGGGATATTGTAAAGGTAACACCAAGTTCAAAAGTAGTTGGAGATTTTGCAATTTTTATGATTAAAAATAAATTAGATGCAAAAAATATTTTTGAACGGGGGGAAACTTTAGATTTTCCAGAATCTGTTGTTAATTTCTTTGCGGGTGATTTAGGACAGCCGGTTGGTGGTTTTCCAAAAGACTTACAAAAAGTTGTTTTGAAGGATCGTGAACCAATCACAGTTCGTCCGGGTAGCTTGGCAAAGCCAATTGACTTTGCGCAAAAAAACACTGAGTTAAGAACCAAGTTAAAGCATCTACCTACTGAAGAGGAATTATTGAGTTATTTGCTATATCCGGATGTATTTGTTGATTATGCACAGACAGTAGCGAATTTTGGAGACTTATCTCCACTTGATACGACAACGTTTTATCAGGGAATGCGGATAGAAGAAACTGTTCATATTGAACGTGGCAAAGGGCAGACTTTGATTGTTAAGTTGGCTTCAATTGGTGAAGCAGATGAAGATGGTAAGCGAATTCTATACTTTGTGGTAAATGGTCAGGATCAACAAATTGTAGTTCAAGATAAGAGTAAGAAGGGAAAAGTCAAAAAAATACTAAAGGCTGAGCCAACAAATCCGAAGCATATTGGAGCAACTCTTAGTGGTTCTGTCTTGAGTGTACTGGTTTCAAAGGGACAGGTTGTAAAAAAGGGTATCCCTTTGATTGTAACTGAAGCGATGAAGATGGAGACAACAATTAAGGCACCCACAGATGGAAAGATAACGCATATTTATGTGAAAGCGGGAGACATTCTAGAGACGCAGGATTTATTAATTGAAATAGAACCTACAAAAAGCTAAAAGATGAGAATAAAATTAGTTTTGAGAACAATTAGAAATTTCATACTAGTATTGTTTCTTTCTCTGCTTGTTATGTATTGTAGCGCTATTTATAGCGATCAAAGCACTAAGAATAAACAACAGCGCAGTACCGAAAGAATTCAAAAAGCAAATGCACGGTTAACTACACCTCAAATCATGCGTATTAAAACACAAGGATTTGCAAGTTATATTGGTATGGAAAGTAATCAATTTGAAGAAAAATTTGGACGGCCAGAGGCGACTATGGATAGCGCAATAAATGTAAAATGGTTGCTCTATAATCTTGATTCGTCTAATTATTTAAAAGTTGGAATTGATCAGTATACACAGAAGATTTGTTCAATAGTTGTAGTAGGAAATTTGGTAAGTAACAATTCAAAACTAAGGGTAGGGATGTCATTCAAGCAGCTTCTGAGATTGTCGACGTTATATGCAAACTTTGAGGTTTCATATCGTGAAGAAAACTTTCAGTTTGAATTATCGGAAAATGATTTGAATAATCACCCACTTATTGGCTTTACAAACGGAAGCTATGTGATTCCGTACTTACAGCCTAATTCTAAAAGAGTAATAGCTTTGGAATTTTTAGACACAGGGATGCTTTTGAAGAAAAATATCTATCAAATTATTTCTCGAACGCCGATTCCTTCACAATATCAAGGGGAAACTAATTGGAACCAGTTGGATATTATGGTTCCTTATGATTTAATGCAGGTGATCAATACTAAAAGGCGAATACTCGCGAATACAACTCTACCAGTGGGTGACCCGTTGACGCAGAGTGCACAGAGGATAATTAGTGTATTGGAAAAAAATCCGAAACGTTATCTTAGAGCAAGCCATGCAAATTTATTAGAAGATATTACAAGTGGTGATGTTGGTCAAAATCGTTTCTTGAGTTTAAGTCAAGGTAGCTTTTCGAAAAAACTATATCAAGATGTTGATTTAAATACTAAGAACTTTGAAATGTACGTCATTTTTCCGTTCTACAATGCAACGACTTTTTTTGAAAAGACAAAATTGCAACAAAATGTCTGGGATAGTTTGATTGCTTCGAAAACTAAAAAAATTGGTATTGCCTATGACCAAGGTTTACTTGTAATAATCATTAACAAAGGTGGGAACTAATGAGTTTAGAATTAAATGAACGTCAAGGAGTAATTGTCTACTTGTATCACTTGAAAAATAGTAGACAATTACGTAGATTTGGAACAATTCACTATGTTTCAAGGAAAATGAAATATGTAATTTTGTATACAGATAGGATTAAAGTTTCAGAAACTATTGAAAAGCTTTCAGGAATGCGTTATGTGAAAAAGGTAATGGTTTCACCCTTGCCAGATGTTGAAATAAGTTTTACGGACACTGTTGGGAAGATGTATCGGCTGACAGATGAAGACCGTGAAAAATACAAGAATAATAAAGAGTGAGATTATGAGAATTATAGCTGGTAATTATGGTGGTAGAAGATTAAGGGCAGTACCAGGCATGAAAACAAGGCCAACAACCGATAAAATTAAGGAATCAATGTTCAATATAATTGGACCCTACTTCAGCGGTGGAGTAGGGCTCGATTTGTTCGCAGGAAGTGGGGGCTTGAGCATCGAAGCTGTATCAAGGGGACTTGAGCATGCATACTTGGTAGATCGGCAGTATCAGGCGATTAAGACAATTAATGAAAATATTGAAGTTACTAAAGAACCGGCGAGGTTTACGGTATTCAAGAATGATGCAGAGAGAATACTTGCCAAGTTGCATGCAGATAAAATTACTGTGGACTATCTTTTTTTAGATCCACCGTATAAACAGCAAAAAATCTTATCGTTGTTAACTAAAATTATTGATTTGCAGTTACTTAATGAAGATGCAGTCGTGATTTGCGAGACTGACCAAGTTGCACAGTTACCAGATAATATTTTAAATTTGGAGTTAACTAGACGTGCTGATTATGGAATTACAGAAGTTGTAGTTTATCGATACAGGGGTGAATAGTTATGAAGGCAATATTTCCAGGAAGCTTCGATCCGATTACATGTGGGCATCTTGATTTAATAAAGAGAGCTTCTTTGATATTCGATGAAATTGTGGTACTTGTGATGACCAATACTAGTAAATCTGGGCTTTTTTCGAGTACAGAAAGAGTAGCGCTGATTAAAAATGAGATTCAAAATATTGAAAATGTTACTGTTGCGGCCCGTGAGAATGTATTAACTGTTCAAGCTGCTAAGGATTTACAAGCGCAAGTAATTTTAAGGGGCCTCAGGAGCGGACGTGACTTTTTGTATGAGACGGATATTGCCGCGATTAATAAGAAATTAAATCCAGATTTAGAAACGCTTTTTTTACCTACCAATAAAGAATACGAACATATTTCTTCCAGCTTGATTAAAGAGGTTGCAAAATTTGATGGTGATTTGGCGGGATTAGTTCCAGTGAATGTTGAAGAGGCGTTGAAGGATAAACTGATATGAAGAAAATGAAGATTTATATCTTAGCAGCATTAGGGGTTATTGTTTTAGCACTTATCTGTTTCTTACCTTTGCCATTTTATTTAGAGACAATTGGAAAAGCTGTTAATGTTGCTGATTATGTTAAAGTCAGTGGAAAAAAAGATAAAACAAAAGGTGAACTAATGCTAACATATGTTAGTTTGGGGCGAGCAACACCGCTACTTTATTTGACTAGTTACTTGGATAAGTATACTTCACGTATTCCAGAGGATGAAATATCTGGAAATGAAACTGATTCTGAATTTGATAGAATTCAGTCATATTACATGAGTGACGCTGTAAACCAAGCCAAAGCAGTTTCTTTGCATTTGACACATAAAGCATATCGGCAAGAGTATTTGGGAATATATGTAATGTCTATTCTGAAAAATTCAACTTTTAAGAATAAACTCGAAGTTGGCGATACAATTACTGCTGTAAACAATAAGCACTTTGAAAATACTACCAGTTTTATGAATTATGTGCGTTCACAAAAAAAAGGAGCGCCAATTGAGATTACCTATCTAAGAAATGGGAAACAAAAAAAGGCAACAGGACAGACTGTTAAATTAGCTGGAACAAATAGAAGTGGGATTGGAATTTCGCTTGCTGAAAGAACAAGGATAATTAGTGCCACAAAAATAAAAACTGATATGGAAGGAATAGGTGGCCCGTCTGCAGGGTTAATGCTAGCGCTTCAGATGTATTCGCAGTTATCTAGAACCAATCTGAAATTAGGGCGCAATATTGCTGGAACAGGTACGATTTCAAGTAATGGTGAGGTGGGAGATATCGGAGGAATTGATAAGAAAGTCGTTGCGGCTGATCGAGCAGGTGCTAAAATATTTTTTGCACCGAATAATCCAGTTTCTGCAATTGAAAAAAAAGCTGATCCACAGGCTATATCAAATTATCAGGAAGCCAAAAAAGCTGTTAAGAAGTTCAATTTAAAAATCAAGGTCGTTCCTGTTAGGGTTATCACGGATGCAATTTCCTATTTGAAGGAAAACAAATAATGTAAAAGGAGGACTTTTTTTGAGCACCTTAAGTTATATTTTAGTTATTCTCGTAGCTATCGAAGCGTTTTTTATAATGCTACTAGAGATGTTTGCAGTCCAAAGTAAGATGGCACAAAATGCATTCGGTTTGTCACCAGAATATTTAAGTCAAAAAGAGGCAAAAATTTCCATGGCTAATCAAGGTTTATATAATGGGTTCATTGGTGTAGGAATCTTCTTAGTATTATTTGTTTTTCCAAGTAATGCAGTTTTTTCTGGATTATTGCTTTTTATTGGCTTTGTTGTTGTTGCAGCGATATATGGCGCATTGACAGCAAATCCAAAAATTATTTTATCGCAAGGTTTACCAGCAATTTTGGCACTCTTGGCATTATTATTTACCTAGGATGGAGCTTTTTTGAGGGTTTGATTTGTGGAGTAAGCATATATATTAGTTAATAGAAGGACCGGATATGAGACTTGTTATGAAGTGCCTCATAATAGTTAGACAAAATGAGGTGTGCCCCTACTTTAGGGGTAGACCCCCAAAATCTGATTATTATGGGGTGCTTTTTCATTATATTTTTGTCAAGAATAATTTTCTAGCGTACTTAATAACATGGGGGGAGGACTTGTGGATAGACTTTATGAATTATGGATAGAGAATAAGAAATTATGTATTATAGTAATTTTCGTTTTTTTAGGATTAGGCAGTGTGTTTCTTGTATACATTTTAAAAAACGATTCATCACAAAATAATGAAACATTCAGCTTTTCAACAAATAGCAGTAAGGCGGTGATGACATCCGCATCAAATGTTACTGATAAGGAAAATTCGAAGAATACAGCAGCGATTTCTGTGGATATTAAAGGTGCAGTCAGATACCCAGACGTTTATGTTTTGAAAAATGGCGCACGTGTGAACGAGATTGTTAAAAAGGCTGGCGGAATGCTTGAAAATGCAGATAAAAATCAAGTGAATCTAGCACTGATTTTGCAAGATCAAATTGTTGTCTATATCCCTTTTGAAGGTGAGTTTTCTAATTCATTAACAACTACTGTACAAAGTAGTGGAGCAATCACGGCTGATACAAAGGTAACAAGTACTGCTCAGTCCACTAATGAGTCAGGAACAAGAAAATATGATATTAATCAGGTTACAAAGGAAGAATTGGAGACGATCCCAGGAATAGGAGATAAAAAAGCAGAACAGATTCTTGCTTATAGAACAGAACATGGAAAAATTAATCAACTTGATGAATTAAAGGATATCTCAGGCGTGGGAGATAAGACATTTGAAAAATTCCAGATGTATCTCGATGTATCGCCATAATATAACAGTATTGCCGAATAATAAGTTCTGATATATTATTATATTAAATAAATTATTGAAAGGTGAGAGTATGAAGAATAAGAGGATTCCCTGGAATCAATATTTTATGATGCAAGCAGTCTTATTATCTTTACGTAGTACTTGTGAAAGACTTTCAGTTGGAGCGATATTAGTACGTGATAAACGAGTCATTGCTGGTGGCTACAATGGTTCAGTTTCTGGCGACGAGCATTGTATTGACCATGGATGTTATTTAGTTGATGGGCATTGTGTTCGAACGATTCATGCAGAGATGAATGCAGTATTGCAGTGTGCTAAGTTTGGTGTTGCAACAGAGGGAGCAGAAGTCTACGTCACAGATTTTCCTTGTTTGCAGTGCACAAAAATGCTTTTGCAATCTGGAATAAAAAAGATATGTTTTCTAAGAAATTATCATAATGATGAATATGCTTTGAAGTTGATGAAATTAAAAAATGTTGAGGTTGAGCAAGTTAAACTTGATGCGGCATATTTGCAAAAAGTAGCAACAGATTCTCTGTTTGAAAATATAAAGGAAATTGATTCATAAAAAATAATTTATTTCTTTTTGCAATAACTGCAGTGGTACTTTGTTTTTTTAAGTTTTCCTATAATTGGATTGCCTTAATAATTTTAATCTTAATTTTGATTAGGATGATTGCTCTCAGAAGTATGCCAATTTTTACGGCATGGCTTGTTTTTGTGGTAGCTACATTAGTTGTGTTTTTTATGTGGCAAAAGGAAATGACTGCACGTTCAATAATTAATGAAACAGAAATAACGAGACAGCATCTAGTTGTTTACCCTGATGATTTACAAATTGATGGTGATTTGCTTAAGTTTTCAGCTTTTTGGATTGAAGGAAAACAAAAAGTTCAGTCTTTTTATATCTTCAAGACAGAGGATGAAAAAAAGCTGTTTCTCGATTACAACAAGACAAACGTTTTTTTATTTTCAGGAACGGTTAAGCAACCTGACAGTCCAACAAATGAAAATCAGTTTAACTATCAAGAATTCTTAAAGACAAAAAATATAGTGAATATAGTAAAGATAGCAGAACTTAATGAATTGGAAAAAAATCAGGCTAAATTTATTTGGGAACCTACAGTTTTAGCCCATATTCGTGACTTTCGCAAGTATCTACTGGATTACCTGGGACAAATAGCTCAACCACTTGCTGGGTACAGCCAATTACTGTTACTTGGGTATTATGATTCTGATTTTAGTAATCCAATTGAAATTATCAATAAGTTAGGGTTATTGTATCTTTTTAGCCTGTCAGGAATGCATGTTTTTTATATTATAGCAATACTCAGGTGGCTTTTTGCTAAATTATATATAACAGATGAGTTTTGTTCCTGGTTTTTGTTGATGGTATTACCACTATATGCTATTCTTGGTGGTCTTTCTGCGAGTTTATTACGCGCAGTAATGATGAGTTGGCTAATATTATTCATCCAGATTTTTTTCAAAAAAACAGTTTCAGGGATTGCCGTTGAATCGTTTGTTTTAATAATTAACTTGTATTGGTGCCCGTTGATTATTTTCTCAATGGGAGCCCAGTTGAGTTATTTATTAACCTTTATTTTAATTGTTAATCGAAAAGTTAATCCGATTCATTTAGGATTAAAACTAACGGCATATAGTATTCCAATCGTGTTATGGAACACTTATGAATGGAATTGGTTAACTACATTTTTATCAGTTGGAATGGTTCCTTTCTTTGAATGGATAGTGATGCCAGCAGTTGTTATTGGTGCCATAGCTCCCGTACTTGGAACTCTGTGTAATCAAGTTCTTATGGTTTTTACAAAAATATTATTTTCTTTAAGTTCTTGGCCGCTTACTTGGGATTATGGAAAACCACCATTATTTTTTGTAGTACTCTGGCTTGTTTTGTTGCTACTCTCAGAACGGAGAGAAAACTCGCGGAAAATATTGGTTTATCTGAGTATTTCATTTGTTTTTTGTGCTGTAATAATCAGATTTCCATTACAAGATCAGGTAGTTTATTTCGATATTGGTCAGGGTGATAGTACTTTAATTAGGGAACGCTTTAATAAGAGCATCACTTTAGTAGATACGGGTGGCAAAGTTACATTCAACAACAATGAAGAATGGAAGAAGCGGACATCTAAAACGATGGGTGAAACAATTATCGCAAATTATTTACTCAGTAAGGGCATCAGCAAAATTGATAATCTTTTTTTGACACACCAAGATACTGACCATGTAGGAAATTTCCCATCACTCACTCAGAAAATAAAGATTAATCGGTTGTTTGTGCCTGATGGAATGGACTCGTTAACTTCCTTCCAAGCTCGTTTGGCAGACTCTACAATTGACATGAATAGAGTATATCCAATTTCGATTGTGAAAGCTGATCGGATTGGTATTTTTAAAATTCTGCATCCTTTTATTAGAGGTGAAGGAAAGAATGAAGATTCAATAGCTGTGAGTTTTAATTTAAAAAAGACATCATTTATTATAAGTGGGGACTTAGATCAAGATGGTGAAAAAGAAGTAATCAATCTTTTCAAAACACTACAAGCTGATATACTAAAAATAGGCCATCATGGTAGTAAGACGTCTACTGCAAAGGAATATGTGAATAAATTAAAGCCAAAATTTGCAGTAATTTCTGCGGGCCGTAATAATCGATATGGGCATCCTAATATAGAAACTTTAGCGACTTTGGATGAGTTTAAAGTACCATATGTTAATACCGCAAATGCTGGTATGATTCAGGTGATCCCCACGAAAAATAATGAAACAATAATTAAAACTTTTTTAAAGGAAAATGGTGAAATGAGATGAAGATTAGTGAACTGCTTACAAAGATAGCAGGGGATTTTTTTGACAATATCTATGTAGTTCTTGGGAAAGAGGCGTATATTCAAGAAAAAGTTGTTAGAGCATTTATCGAATGTATTCCTGAAGAAGAAAGAGCGATGAATATTGGACAATATGATATGGAGGTTAATTTACTCACAGATGCATTAAGTGATGCACTTTCAGCTCCTTTTTTTGGAGAAAGGAAACTAATAATTATTAAGCGCCCAATTTTTTTAACTGCCGAGGGTAAAAAAACAAAGTTAGATCAGAACGTAGACGAATTATCAAATTATATTAAAAATCCTGAACCGCGAACGATAATGCTTTTTGTTGCACCTTATGAAAAACTCGATGAACGCAAGAAAATAACAAAACAGTTATTAAAGAATGCAACTTTGATTGAGAGTGGATATTCTTCTGAAAAAGATACCGCGCGAGAAGTTAAAAATCTCCTTAGTAAGAATGGATATACAATTGAAGCAAAAGCTTATGATTTATTGAAAATAAGAACTGAGGGGAAATTATCATTAATTACGAATGAACTTTCTAAACTTTTTTTATTGGCTAATCAAACAAAAGTTATCAGTGAAGAAATGGTAGATAGAATGGTTGCTCAAACGCTAGAACAAAATATATTTGATTTGGGTGAGTTAGTGTTAAGTGATAAAATTGCAGTTGCAATTGAGATGTATGATGATTTAATTGAACAGCACGAGGAACCACTAAAAATTAATGCAATTTTGATTAGTCAGGTCAGATTACTCTTACAAGTTCAAATACTGCAACAACATGGGTATGCACAAGGAAATATTGCAAGTGCGTTGAAAGTACATCCGTACAGAGTTAAGCTGGCCTTACAAAATAGCAGAAAATATTCAAGAAAAACATTAAGTGAAAAATATTCAGGATTAGTAAAATTAGAAGAACAGATGAAGTCATCACAAAAGAATGCGGGTCAATTATTTCAGTTGTTTATGCTGGGATATTTTTCAAAAAAAAGGTAAAAAAAAACGCTTCTTCATTTCGAAGAGCGCTTTTTTATTATTTTGCTAAACGAGCTGTAAGACGAGACTTGTCACGTGCAGCCTTATTTGCTTTAATTAAACCTTTTGATTTAGCTTGGTCAACAGCTTTAACAGCTGCCTTATATAAATCTTCTACATTTTCAGAACCTGCTGTCTTAGCACTTTCGAACTTTTTAACAGCAGTACGCATTGAGCTCAATTGAGAAGAATTACGAGCGCCAGCTTTTTCATTAGTAACTACACGCTTAATAGCTGATTTGATAATTGGCAAAAATTTCACCTCCACATTAACATGATTCCATACCGGTATCATAAAATATTCAACATAGGCTATTATACAAGAGCTTTGTTCACAATGCAATAAAAAAGTGAAAAAGTGTCAAGCAAATTTCCTTGACTCATTCGATAGATTTTATAGTTGAAATTAATTTTTGAAATGTGTATACTGTTTATTAGTGCTTAGCACAGACCCTAGACTCAGAGTAGCGATGCTCACCAACGTTATTCCGGGATAGTGGTATCTTAAATTATGGAAGGTGGGAAACAACTTGGCAGTCTCAAAAGAAAAGAAAACAGAGATTATGCAAAAATATGCTCGTCACGAAGGCGACACAGGTTCTGCTGAAGTTCAAATTGCCGTTTTAACATTTGATATCAACGAACTTAATGATCATATTCGTTCACATAAAAAAGATTATGCATCACAGCGTGGATTGATGAAGAAAATCGGTCATCGTCGTAACTTGTTAGCATACTTACGTGCAAATGATGTTCAACGTTACCGTGAATTAATCAAGAGCTTAGGCTTGCGTCGTTAATTCATGAATTGAGGCTGGGTCAAAAGTTAAATTTTGACCCGGTTTTTTTTATATAAAAAAGGCAAAATTATTAACGGTAAATAGTAATTAAATGATAAAATGATGAAAAATAAAATACAAGTATGTTCTTTAAAAACGCAATTTTTACGTTAAATATGTTATAATTGTGTTTCAATAAGAAAAAAAGAAGGTTTTTCGTATGGACGGATATAATGTTGCTGTTGTGGGTGCAACAGGTGCTGTAGGCACTCGAATGATTCAAATGCTGGAAGAATCAAAGTTACCAATTGCTAGTGTTAAATATTTGGCTTCAAAACGGTCAGCAGGAAAAGTCTTAAAATTTAAGGATGAGGATGTAGTTGTTGAAGAACTTGTTCCCGATTCTTTTAATAATATAAACTTAGCTCTTTTTTCTGCAGGTGGTGGAGTGTCGAAAAAATTTGCACCTGAAGCGGTAAAACGCGGAGCAGTTGTTGTTGATAATACGAGCGCCTTTCGGATGGAAGACGGAGTGCCATTGGTTGTACCAGAAGTTAATGAAAAAGCCCTTTATGGGCACAAGGGAATAATTGCAAATCCTAATTGTTCCACAATTCAGATGGTTGTGGCTTTGGAACCATTGCGGAAAGTTTACGGGCTCAAGAAAGTGATTGTTACGACTTTACAAGCTGTTTCTGGAGCTGGTAATCGTGCAATTCAAGAGCTACATGATGAAACACAAGCAATTCTTAACGGTGAAGAATATGAACCACAGATATTGCCAGTGTCAGGTGCCAAGAAACATTATCAAATTGCTTTCAATCCACTTGCACAGATTGATGTTTTTGAAGATGACGGTTATTCTCATGAAGAATGGAAGATGATTCATGAGACAAAGAAGATTATGTCAGATCAAAACTTGCAAGTAACCGCAACTTGTGTGCGTGTTCCAGTTGCCGTTGCCCATTCAGAATCAGTGTGGTTCGAACTAGAAAAAGGCGGGGCTGACGTGGCAAAATTGCAATCTATTTTAAAGATTGCACCAGGGGTTGTCCTTGAAGATGATCCCCAAAATCAGATTTATCCGCAAGCTGTTAATGCTGAGGGCAAAAAGGATACATTTGTTGGAAGAATCAGGGCTGACAAGGAACAAGCCAATTCTTTCCATTTATACTGTGTTTCTGATAACTTATTAAAGGGAGCTGCATGGAATTCTGTACAAATAGCAGAGCGGCTTCATGCACTTGATTTGATGCGCGTTCCAGACTAAGTAGGGGTTGAAATAATGAAATTTGATAATGCTGAAATTATAACAGCAATGGTCACACCTTTTGATGAGGATGGGCAGGTAAGTTACGAACGACTTGAGAAGCTGATTAATCATTTGTTGAGTTCAGGGACAAAGGGAGTTCTTGTTTCAGGGACAACTGGCGAAGCGCCTACATTGACCAAGTCTGAAAAAATTGAATTGATCAAGAAAACGGTAGAGTTTGTTGATGGGAGAGTTCCTGTAATTGCCGGTACGGGGTCCAACAATACTGCGCAGACAATAGAGTTTACAAATGAAGTTGCTAAAATTAATGGTGTTGATGCAGCATTGGTAGTGGTTCCTTACTATAACAAGCCTGATCAAAGAGGGATGATTGCTCATTTTACAGTGATTGCTAACGCAAGCCTGTTACCAATAATCATCTACAATATTCCTGGTAGAACAGGTGTTACTATGAAAGTAGAAACAATTGCGACCTTAGCAAAAGTTAAAAATATTATTGGGATTAAGGATTGTACTGGAAGTGTTAATTTGAGTCGGATTGTGGCAGAAACACCTGATGATTTTTTGACATATACGGGTGAGGATGCGGATGCATTGGTAGCTAAGACTGTTGGTGCTAATGGTGTTATTTCTGTTGCTGCTCATATTTACGGTAGCGAGATTGAAGAAATGTATGCACTAGTAGAACAAGGAAAGTATAAGGAAGCCGGTGCGATAATGCGCGCATTAACTCCTAAAATGGCAGCTGTTTTTAGTGCACCATCACCAAGCCCTGTGAAGGCAATTCTCAATTATAAGGGTCTCAATGTAGGTGGTTGCAGACTTCCAATTTTAGAATTACCTGAAGAGCGGCTTAAGCAGTTAATAAAAATATTAAATATTTAAAAGAGAGGTGAAAGCATGAGTGATATAAAAATCATTCCACTTGGTGGTGTACGTGAAAATGCGAAAAATATGTACGCTGTTGAAGTGGGTGATGAGATATTTATTTTGGATTGTGGATTGAAGTATCCTGAGAACGGGTTGTTGGGAATTGATACTGTTATTCCTGATTTTAGTTTTTTGCGAGCAAATGCAAGTAAAATCGTTGGTGTTTTTTTGACACATGGACATGCCGATGCGATTGGAGCTTTACCATATTTCTTGAGTGAGTTTGATGTACCTGTTTTTGGAACTGAATTAACGATTGAGTTGGCAAAAATTACGGTACATGATGAGGAAAAAACAAGGAAGTTTGATGATTTTCATATTGTTAATGATCAGACTGAAATTGATTTTGAGAATGCAACGGTCTCCTTTTTTAAGACCACACATTCTATACCAGAATCTTGTGGGATAGTTGTAAAAACAGCAAAGGGGAGTATCGTATACACTGGTGACTTTAAGTTTGATCAAACCGCAACGAATGGTTATCGTACGGATTTTGGAAGGCTTGCTGATATTGGCAAAAATGGTGTCTTGGCATTGTTAAGTGATTCTGCAAATGCCGAAAATCCCAAAGCACCAGTTGCAGAGTATGAAATTTTTGAATTTATTAGTGAAAATTTTGAGTACCGTAAAGGCAGAATTGTAGTTGCTTGTGTTGCTTCAAACATAATGCGAGTACAACAGGTTTTTGATGCAGCTGCACAGAATAATCGTAAAATTATTTTGACTGGGCACGATGCAGAAGAGATAATCAATACTGCTTTGAGGTTGGAAAAATTACATCTTCCAAATGATGAATTATTGGTACCACTGGCTGATATTGGGAAAATTCCAGATGAAAATCTGGTAATTCTTGAAACTGGTCGTTCTGGTGAACCGTTAAAATCATTACAAAAAATGGCTTTAGGGAAGCATAAAAATGTTTCACTGAAAGAAGGAGATTTGGTTTTCATAACAACGACACCTTCACATGCCATGGAGACTGCGGTTGCTAAAACTAGAGATATGATTTATCGGGCGGGAGCAGATGTTAAAGCCATTTCAGACGAATTAAATTCATCTGGTCATGCAAGTCGCAATGATTTGCAATTGATGATGAATCTGCTTAAGCCAAAATATGTTATTCCTGTACAAGGCGAGTATCGTTTATTAGCTGCCAACAGTAGGTGTGCGCAAGAAATTGGTATTTCAAAAGACGAGATTTTCATTACATCTAAGGGTGATGTTATTGAATATGATCATGACAAGTTGTTACTAGCTAGTTCAGTTGAGGTTGGTGACACTTTGATTGACGGTAGCGGTGTTGGTGACATAGGAAATATCGTTTTACGTGATCGCAAGATTCTCTCGGAAGATGGGGTCTTTGTTGCTGTGGTGACAATTGATAGAAAAAAGAAAAAGATCGTTGATAGTCCACAGATTACATCACGAGGATTTGTTTATGTTAAAACAAGTCGTGATTTAATTTTGGAGAGTGCTAGTATTGTTACCGAGGTTGTGCAAAAGAATTTGGATAACAAGGAATTTGATTGGGGCCATTTAAAACAAGATGTTCGTGATCAGCTTAATCGTTTCTTGTATGAACATACAAAGCGACATCCTGTGATTTTACCGGTAATCATGGAAATCAATCAGCACAGACATTTTTCGAAAAAGAAATAGATGTTGTAGCAAGAAAATAGGAGAAGGCTGTGCCAGAATACAAGTTTGGGTCAGCCTTTTTTATTTGTTCTGTCTTTCATGGAATATCTTTATCCAGAATCAATGAAATTTGGGGCTGGGTCAAAAGTTAAATTTTGGTCTAGCTTCTCTATATTATTATGAATAAACGTATTTCATAAGTCAAAATTCTTACTATGTTCATAATTTCTAGTTGGTACTCAAATTTCCCGAATTATGGCACACTCTCGTTTATTTAAAAAAATCATCGGTGAGTGAAACTTTTTGTATCCTTCCTTGTTTTAGGAGGTAATTAATATGAATGATAAAGAATATCAAAGAGCTTTCTCTAAGGGAGTGGAATTCTTAGAGAATAAAAATTATAAAAAAGCTCAGAAACTATTGGCTGAGTGTTATTTGGAGAAAAAAAATTTTAGAACAAACTTTTTTTTATTTCAAGCATGTTATGGACAAGGCGACTTTAAAGAAGCAAGGCGACTGGGTAAGGAATATTTGACAGAATATTTGTCTGATAATAAAAAACTTGATCTTTTAATTTTAGCAGGAATGATGGCTGAAGATGTCATTGGAACTTACAAATTGTACTCGCATTTTAGGAAATATATGAATACTACTGAAAAAAAACATTTTTTTGAATTGATAAAAGATGAAGAAAGCAAAATTGATGTGAAAAGGACATTGGAGCTCAAAAAGTCTTTGCTTTATTGTGGGTCATTCCCACGTATGCGTCAGCGAAGAGTATTACAAGATAGTTACAGTTTACCTCTAGCTGACTTTAGGGAGGTAGCACCCAAAATATTATGTGATAAAAATGTTCATCAGTTTATCAAAGTAAGTATACTGGATGATTTGAGACAAGTTGAGGACAGCCGGGAAGCTCCATATCTCTTCGTTGATGATAAATTATATCAAATTAAACCTAGCGAGCTTCATGTGTTTGAGGAAACAAAATTATTCAGTGCTCTGAAATATCAAATAATTTCTGAGCAAAATGATAATAATGATTTGCTCAGATGGAACGAAATTAAGTTGAAATTGAGCTTATTATATCCATTTGAAGAAAAATTTATTGGTAATTTCAGAAAAGTAAAAGAATTGCTGATGCTAGAGAATATGCAGAACTATAGTGATGCAGATCAAAACTTGGCACGAAAGCTTGAAAAATTATTAGTAGAATGGAGTGGCTAGCAAATTAAATGTAGATGAAACAATCTTATTTTTGAATAGCTATTTACAAATCACACGGGTATCTATATAATAGCTTAAGAATTCTTCTTTGCAGGATACTAAAAATGTTGGTATTTTTGTTTGGAAGTAGTATAATAAAACTTAAAGGATTATCAGCAAACTAATATTTGTTGCGGATTTTTCTTGCAAAACTACAGGAGGTTCGTATTAATGGCAAAAGAACATTACGAAAGAACAAAACCCCATGTAAACATCGGTACAATTGGACACGTTGATCATGGGAAAACAACTTTAACTGCTGCAATTTCAAAGGTTTTGGCTGACAAGGGTTTGGCTGAACAACAGGATTTTGCAACAATCGATGCAGCTCCAGAAGAGCGTGAACGTGGTATTACAATCAATACTGCTCACATCGAATACGAGACAGAAAAGCGTCATTACGCTCATATTGATGCTCCAGGACATGCTGATTACGTTAAGAACATGATTACTGGTGCTGCTCAAATGGATGGTGCTATCCTTGTTGTTGCTGCAACAGATGGTCCTATGCCACAAACACGTGAACATATCTTGCTTGCACGCCAGGTTGGTGTTGAATATCTTGTTGTTTTCTTGAACAAGTGTGACTTGGTTGACGATGAAGAATTGTTAGACTTAGTTGAGATGGAAGTTCGCGAATTATTGAGCGAATATGATTTCCCTGGTGATGATATTCCTGTTGTCCGTGGTTCAGCTCTTAAAGCACTTGAAGGCGATGCAGATGCCGTTGCTAAGATTGAAGAATTGATGGATATAGTTGATGAATATATTCCAACCCCAGTTCGTGCTACAGACAAGCCATTCTTGATGCCTGTTGAAGATGTATTCACGATTACAGGTCGTGGTACTGTTGCTTCTGGTCGTATTGATCGTGGTGTTGTCAAAGTTGGTGACGAAGTTGAAATCGTTGGATTGAGAGATGCACCATTAAAGACAACAATTACTGGTCTTGAAATGTTCCGTAAAACTCTTGATGAAGGCCAAGCCGGAGACAATGTTGGTGCATTGCTTCGTGGTGTTAACCGTGAGCAAGTTGAACGTGGGCAAGTTCTTGCTGCTCCTGGATCAATTAAGACTCATAAAAAGTTCAAGGGTGAAGTTTATATCTTGAGTAAAGAAGAAGGCGGACGTCATACTCCATTCTTCTCAAATTATCGTCCTCAATTTTACTTCCATACAACTGATGTTACAGGTGTTATTGAATTACCAGAAGGTGTAGAGATGGTTATGCCTGGTGATAATGTTACATTTACAGTTGAATTGATTGCTCCAGTTGCTATCGAAAAAGGTCTTAAATTCACAGTTCGTGAAGGTGGCCGTACTGTCGGTGCTGGTGTTGTTTCAGAGATTGACGATTAATTTTTATGAAAAACTCGGAAAAATCCGAGTTTTTTTTTTAGAAAAATAATTTAAAAATAAAACAAAATATTATGTAAAGCTTTTTTTAGTGTAATTGTTTACAATTCGATGTAACTAAGGTACACTGTTTTAGTATGCAATTAGTAAATTAGTTGTACAAAATTTTCGTGCGGAGGGAAAATAATGTCTGCAAAATGGGAAAAGCAAAGTGAAAATACAGGAAAACTAACTTTCGAAATTTCACAAGATAAAATTAAAGAAGGTTTAGATGTAGCCTTCGATCGTGTTAAAAAGGATTTAAATGTACCAGGGTTTCGGAAGGGTAAAGTTCCTCGTCAAATTTTTAACAGAATGTATGGGGAAGAAGCACTTTATCAAGATGCTCTGAATGTCCTATTGCAAGATGCATATTCAAATGCGGTTGATGAAATAAAAATCAAGCCAGTTGGTCAACCAAATGTTGATGTTGAGAGTTTGGAAAAGGGCCAGCCATGGGTATTAACTGCTGTAGTTTCGGTAGAACCTAAGGTTGAAGTAGGAGACTATAAAGGTCTTGAAGTTACATCACATTCAACACGTGTGCTCGTTGGTGATATTGAAGCCAAGTTAGAGGAGTTGCGTCAACAACAAGCTGAACTTGTACTCAAAGAAGATGAAGCTGCTGAAAAAGGCGATACTGTCATTATAGATTTTGAAGGTAAAGTTGATGGAGTAGCTTTTGATGGTGGTAAGGCAGAAAACCATTCTCTTGAGCTAGGTTCAAATTCATTTATTCCAGGGTTTGAAGAGCAATTAGTTGGTCATAAGTCAGGTGAAGATGTGACTGTCACGGTGACATTCCCAGAAGACTATCAAGCCGAAGATCTACAAGGTAAAGAAGCAGTCTTTGATGTTAAGATTCATGAAATCAAAGCTAAGCAGCTTCCTGAATTAGACGATGATTTTGCTAAGGATGTTGACGAAGAAGTTGATACTTTGGAAGAATTAAAGGCTAAGATCAAAGAAGAATTGAAGGAACAAAAAGTTGCTGATGCAAAGTCATTAATCCAGAGTGAAGCTATTGATATCGCTGTAAAGAATTCAAAGATTGGTGATATTCCTGCAGAAATGATTGATGAAGATGTTCACCGCCAAATTGATCAGTATATGGAAGGTATGAAGCAACAAAATATCACACCAGAAATGTATTATCAAATTACAGGTACTTCGGAAGCTGATTTGCACAAACAATTTGAAAAAGATTCTGAAAAACGTGTAAAAACTAACTTAGTACTCGAAGCTATTGTTGCCAAGGAAGATATCAATATTAGTGATAAAGAAGTTGCTAAAGAGATTAAGAGTTTGGCAGAACAGTATGGTATGGAAGAAACTGCAGTACGTTCAGCATTAAAGGATGATTTGTTAAAACATGATATTGCAGTACGCAAAGTGGTTGAAGAAATTACTGATTCTGCTAAGCAAACTCGTGAAAAGAAAGAAACAGAAAATAAGTAATTCACTTACGAATTATATATGATTAGCGAGGAGGCTGGGTTAAAAGTTAAATTTTGACTCAGCCCTCTCTATTTATTGCAAATAAACATGGTTCATAAGTCAAAATTCTCTGTCCAACTTCGAATTACTCATAGTAAAAGTACATGCTATGTTAGTAAGAAAGCACCTCCAAAACTTGACTTTCCTATCCAAGTTTTGCAAGGTGCTTTTATGTCAAACTTCCTCTTGTGTTGAATGGATGGCAACAGCGTTTTTGTGTAAAATAATTAGAAAAGATAAAGTCGTCGACAAAAGTTATCAGTGCGTATATAATTGTTGAATGATTAGAGACCTGTAGAAAAAAGCAAGTCGCAATTTTAGGGGGCTAAATATGTTTGAAAATACAGATAGTAATGAGCCTGTAATGTGTTCTTTTTGTGGTAAGTCACAGGAACAGGTAAAAAAGATTGTTGCAGGACCTGGTGTTTATATCTGTAATGAATGTATTGATTTATGTAAAGAAATTATGGATGAAGAGTTCAAAGATCAGGCAACCGAAGAACTCACAGATGTGCCTAAACCACGTGAAATAGTTGATGTCTTGAATCAGTATGTTATCGGGCAGGAACAAGCAAAGAAGACTTTGGCAGTTGCCGTCTATAACCATTACAAGCGAGTTAATACTTCCCTTGAAGATGAGGAGAGCGAGACAGAATTACAAAAAAGTAATATTTGTTTAGTAGGACCAACGGGATCAGGGAAGACCTTTCTAGCACAGAGTTTAGCAAAAATATTACAGGTTCCGTTTGCAATTGCAGATGCGACGACTTTAACGGAAGCTGGATATGTTGGAGAAGATGTTGAGAATATTCTTCTAAAATTACTTCAAAGTGCTGATTTTGATGTTGAACGTGCGGAACGTGGAATTATTTATATTGACGAAATTGATAAAATTGCTAAAAAAAGTGAGAATGTATCAATAACACGTGATGTTTCAGGCGAAGGGGTCCAGCAAGCTTTACTCAAGATACTTGAGGGAACTATTGCTAATGTTCCGCCTCAGGGTGGACGTAAGCATCCGCAACAAGAGTTTATTCAGATTGATACCACGAATATATTATTTATCGTTGGTGGTGCGTTTGATGGCATTGAGACAATGGTGAAGAATCGTTTAGGTGATAAAACGATTGGATTTGGTGTTGATTCAAAGAATGCCTATAATGATCAAACAAGCCTAATGCAGCAAATTATTCCTGAAGACTTGTTGAAATTTGGATTGATCCCTGAGTTTATTGGACGCTTGCCAATCTTATCGGCTTTAGAGAAATTGACAGAGGAAGATTTGGTAAGAATTTTAACGGAACCGAAAAATGCATTAGTTAAGCAATATAGCAGGTTGCTGGAGTTAGATAATGTCAAACTCAAGTTCAAGAAGGATGCGCTTAAAGAAATATCCTGCTTAGCTATTGAGCGTAATACAGGAGCTCGTGGGTTACGTTCAATTGTTGAGAATACAATGAGAGATATAATGTTTGAAATTCCAAGTCGCACTGATGTTTCACAAGTAGTAATTAATAAAGCAAGCGTTGATGGTAAAGAATTGCCAGAACTTGTTTTGGATGACAAACAAGCTTCATAAAACTGATTGGAGAGACTGGGACAAAAGTTGAATTTTGATCTGGTCTCTTTATTAATTCTGGGTAAATTCATAAGGAAAACTTTTTTTAACTAACTCAAAATGACTCAAAGCATGTGCGCTTTATATTTATATTTTCAAGCTGGCAATTAAATGTTACTAAACCGGATTATACATTATTATACATTCTTTTTTGTATTAATAGTTTTAAAATGTGACAACGTCTTTATCTTTTAAGTCATTTTTGGTAACATAAGAAGAGAATATTACTTGTAGGAGGTTTAATAATGAATAAACCACAAATTGGTGTAGTTGGAATGGCTGTAATGGGAAAGAACTTGGCTTTGAATATTGAAAGCCGTGGTTATAATGTTGCAATTTACAATAGAACTGGGTCAAAGACGGAAAAAGTTGTTGCTGATCACCCTACTTTGAAGCTTGTCCCTAGTTACAACGTTGAGGACTTTGTTGCATCACTTGAGACTCCTAGACGAATTATTATGATGGTTAAAGCAGGAGCACCGACAGATGGTTTGATCAAACAACTTCTGCCACATCTGAGTCAAGGCGATGTATTAATTGATGGTGGAAATACTTTCTTTGAAGATACAATACGTAGAAATGCTGTATTGGATGAATCTGGAATTAATTTTATTGGTATGGGTGTCTCGGGTGGCGAAAAGGGTGCACTTGAAGGTCCCTCTTTAATGCCTGGTGGACAAGTAGAGGCATATAAGCTCGTTGAACCGATTCTAAACAAAATTGCCGCTAAAGCTGAAGATGGAACACCATGTGTGACCTATATCGGTCCAAATGGGGCAGGCCATTATGTGAAGATGGTTCACAATGGGATTGAATATGGTGATATGGAGCTAATTTCAGAAAGTTATAATCTATTGCGAAATGTTCTCGGTCTTGAGGTCAAAGATATTGCCGAGATCTTTAATGATTGGAACCATGGAGAGCTTGATAGTTATCTAATGTCTATTACCGCAGAAATTTTGACACGCGAAGACGATTTAGGAACAGGTAAACCAATTGTTGACGTTATTCTTGATCGTGCTGGTAACAAAGGAACGGGTAAGTGGAGTTCACAGAGTGCACTTGAACTAGGTGTTCCACAATCATTGATTACTGAATCAGTATATGCACGTTATATTTCTGCTTTAAAAGACGAACGCGTTGCGGCTAGCAGTGTTTTGCAAGGACCTGATTTTGATTCAGCGAAGCTTGATAAGAAGACGCTGATTGAAAAAATCAGAGAGGCTTTATATTTTAGTAAAATTATGAGTTATGCGCAAGGCTTTGAACAGATGCGAGTTGCCTCAGAACATTATGATTGGGAACTTAAATATGGCGAGCTAGCGATGATTTGGCGAGAAGGATGCATTATTCGTGCTCAATTCTTACAAAAAATTACAGATGCGTTTAAAACAAATGACAAGTTAAACAACTTAATGCTGGATCCTTATTTTAAGGAAATTACTGATAAGTATCAAGCAGCAGTTCGTGACGTTGTAGCATTGGCAATTCAAGCTGGTGTTGCTGTCCCTGCCTTTACCGCAGCAATCACTTACTTTGACCAGTATAGATCGGCTAGTTTACCAGCTAATATCGTGCAAGCACAACGTGACTATTTTGGGGCACATACTTATGAAAGAACCGATAAAGAAGGTATGTTCCATTATGAATGGTATCATGAAGAATAAGCTGTGTAACAGATAATAGGATTGGGTAATGCAGTCAAAGTCAAAAAACGATAGATTTCTAAATAAATCTATCGATTTTTTGTGCGTTATTTAAAATAATGTTGACAAAAAAGTGCGGAATTGTTGCTTTTGTGTTAGATTAACGTTAGATGAAAAATTATAATATTGTTATTTAATTTTCTAGGAGAGTGAAATATGAATCGAATATTAATTATCGAAGATGAAAAAAACCTTGCTAGGTTTGTAGAACTTGAATTACAACATGAAGGCTACGAGACAGAGGTCCACTATAACGGACGGACTGGGTTGGATGCTGCACTAGAGAGTGATTGGGATGCAATTTTACTTGATTTAATGTTGCCAGAATTAAATGGTCTTGAGGTTTGCCGTCGTATTAGACAAACAAAAAATACACCAATCATTATGATGACGGCTAGAGACTCTGTGATTGATAGAGTTTCGGGGCTTGATCATGGGGCGGATGATTATATTGTTAAGCCATTTGCGATTGAAGAGCTATTGGCACGTTTGCGCGCTTTGCTCCGCAGAATTGACATTGAAAGTGAACAAAATGCTTCCAAGCAAACTAAAGTAACATATCGTGACTTAACAGTTGAAAAGGAGAATCGAATAGTCCGTCGTGGTGATGAGATTATTGAACTTACTAAGAGAGAGTACGAGTTGCTTTTGGCGCTAATGGAGAACATTAATGTTGTTCTTGCCCGAGATGTCTTGTTGAAAAAGGTTTGGGGATACGAGTCACAAATTGAAACAAACGTGGTTGATGTTTATATCCGTTATCTGCGTAATAAGATTGATCGGCCAGATGAAGAAAGCTATATTCAAACTGTTCGAGGCACAGGGTACGTGATGCGTTCGTGAAAAAAAAGAAAAAAAATTTATTTAGAACCAGAAAAAAAGAAAAAAAGGGGTTCTCAATTAAATTAAAATGGGCAATTGGCACCAGTGTTGGTGTATTGCTTATTTTTGCGATTTTTGCAATCTTATTGTTCCAGAGCTTTTCTAATTTAATGCTTCAGCAAGAAAGACAGTATGCGAGTGACGCTGTAGCTGTGGCACAAAGTCGACTATCATCTTTAGAGAATGAGCTAACAAATAGCAGTGCTAAGCGTGAGTTGGGTTCAAATATTTCTACAGTGAAACAGGAAAAAAATCGACCAGCAAGTTTATATTCAGATTCTGTATTTGTTACATTATCGCGTAAAAATATTGGTGTCGGGATTTATAATCTGAATGGGGAAAAGGTCTTTGCATCAAGATCTTTACCAGTTGAATTTGATATTAGTAATAGTATTAATATTACTAAAGTTCAAAAGATAAAGGGTGTTAATGTCCTTATAATTCGTAAACCTGTGGTTGCAAAGAGTACACAAAAAGTAATTGGTTATATCCAAGTGACTAATCGTCTGACGGATTATGATAAGGCACGGGAAAAGCTAGGACTTGTATTCTTTATCTTTGGGATCACAGCTGCTATAGCAAGTGCAATGCTCGAATATGCTCTATCCGCTTGGCTATTACGACCGATTGATTTGATAAACGATACAATTGATAAGATTAATCAAGAAGATGAAGATGATCCAATTGCAGATATCAGAGTCCCAATTGAAGCAATTAAACGAAATGACGAATTATCTGATTTAAGTCAGCTTTTTAACGATATGCTTGATCGAATGCAAAGATATATTGAGCAGCAACAGCAGTTTGTTGAAGATGTTTCTCATGAATTGAGGACACCCGTTGCAATTGTTCAAGGCCATATGGAATTATTGAATCGTTGGGGAAAAGATGATCCAGCAGTTTTAGCTGAATCGATTTCGGCTTCGCTCCAAGAAATCAATCGAATGAAAAGCCTAGTTCAAGAGATGCTTGATTTGTCGCGGGCAGAACAAGTTGAAATTCAATATGGTAAAGAAGTTGCGGATGTTCGTGAAATTGTTTCGCAAGTTTATAATAATTTTAAGATGATTAAGCCTGATTTTGTTTTTTTGCTGGACGATGATTTAAAGAGTAGAACACCAGTCAAAATATATCGTAACCATTTGGAACAAGTATTGATTATTTTAATGGACAATGCAGTAAAGTATTCTAAGAAACGCAAAGAAGTACATCTTTCAGTATCACGAGATCAAAGATATGTGAAGATTGCTATTCAAGATTTTGGGGAGGGTATTTCTAAGGAAAATATGGAGAAAGTTTTTGATCGTTTTTATCGTGTTGATAAGGCTCGTAGCCGTGGAAAAGGCGGGAATGGGCTAGGCCTCTCAATAGCTCAAAGGTTAATTGAAGGATATCATGGTCAAATCACGGTTGAGAGTGTAATTGAAAGAGGCTCGGTTTTTAGAATATCGCTACCAATTGTCAAAGAAGAAGATTCTGGTAAAAAAAATGATAGTATTGAGAAATAATCAATTCATTTTTAATTCATAAATCAGTATTTCTCTTGAAAATATTACTGTTATAGTGTTTTTTTGAAATTTGTGACTGATAACTTTTTTGTAAAAAACCTGCTTAATGATTTTCCAAGGTAGCGTTTTAGGATTAGATGCATTAAGAATGTATTGAATGAAGTAATATGATATATTTTAGATGTTAGAGAACTTAACAGGTTGGGATTATGAAAATGAAAAAAAAGATGATGTGGTTTATTGAGTTTTTGCTATTAGTGGTTGGATTAGCTTTAGTTTTTAATCAGCAAATTTCTGATTTATTAGTAAATAAGATGACGACAACTGACTTGAAACATAGTGTTAGTCAGAAACACGAGAAGAAAGGTTCCTTTGATTTTAACAAGGTCAAATCAGCTAGTGCTTCACGCATTGTAAAAGCTAGTCTTATATCAACGAATACTGGAATGATAGGGAAAATTGCTGTTCCGGCTGTTAATTTAAAACTGCCCATATTTTACGGAATTAGTAATAATAATTTATTACGTGGAGCTGGAACAATGAAAGCGCAACAAAAAATGGGTACTGGCAATTATGCGCTTGCGGGTCATCATATGAATAATCCCAACATTTTATTTTCTCCTTTAGCTAAGGCGAAGGTGGGGAATAAGGTCTATTTGACGAATGGCAAAAAAGTTTATGTATACAAAATTAGCGTACGCAAAACGATTAGCAAGTATCAGGTTCAGGTAATAGATGATGTGGTAGGCAAGCAGATGATAACGTTGATTACTTGTGATCCAATTAAGGGTGTTGCGCATACACCACTTAGAATTTTATTACAGGGCAACTTACAAAAAGTTGAGAATGTAACAAAGAATAATGTGAAGGTTTTTGAATAGGTAGTGTGGATTAATTGGTTTCCAATAAGATTGACTGAATTGTTGCGCATTTTAATGATTTTGGAATCAGATAAGTAATCTAGATTGGCAGAAACTTATTTTTAAAATATAATTATGGATAATCAGTAAAAGGGGATATCGTAGGACAATTTTTTGTCGCATTCCTCTTATTTTTTTAATTTGGGCTAGATTTATTTATTCGGTACTTTAGTGCCGACATAAGTCACTACAGGTCAGTACTTTTTAATAATATCATAGCCTAATAGCTAATGAGTTGGGGATAAAGATAGTGAGTAGAAGAAGAAAAACAAAGCGTACACCAGTTTCTCTAGTAAGTATTTTAACAGTTGTGATTGCATTACTAATCGGGTATGCAGCTCAAGATAATAATAATCATGAACATCATGAGAGTGCAGAGAGTCTAACAACGAGTTTTACTTCTAGAAAGTATTCAAGTAGTACAAATACGAATGAGTCAAGTAGTAGTTCAACAGCTAATTCTTCATATTATTCGAGTTCAACAAATAATAATTCAGTTCCTAGTCAAGTACTTGCAGAATCAGTATTGTTGCAAGACGTAAGAAATGAATTAGGAAGCAGTATAGTTTGGAATAATGCAGGTGCTTTTATCATTAATAACAATCAAACGACACTGAAAACTAATATTAGCAGTGCACCGTATGCAACAAATGCTGTTGACGGTTTGGGGAGACCAACAGTTGGTGACGCGTGGCTGAATAAGACAACACGTCAATATCATAATCGGGATACAACAAATGAGGGTGCGACTTCTTGGAAACCAGCTGGTTTTAAACAGCTCTTGAATTTACAAGGTACATATAAACATGCTTATGATCGTGGACATTTGTTAGGGTATGCTCTAATAGGCGGAATTACTAGCTTTGACGCCTCTGAGTCAAATCAACGCAATATCGCTACACAGACTGCGTGGGCAAACGAGGCCGCCGCAGATTACTCTACTGGTCAAAACTATTACGAAACGATTGTTAGAAAAGGACTAGATCAAAATAAGAAGATTCGTTATCGTGTTACAGATATATATAGTGGAGAAAATATTGTACCTTCTGGTGCGCATATTGAAGCAAAATCAACGGATGGAACAATTGAATTTAATGTATTTATACCCAATGTGCAAAGTGGGATAAGGATTAATTATGCAACGGGCGAAGCGACGATTCAATAATATGGGAGAAGGATATGATGAAAAAAAGTATACAAAAAGCGGGATATCTCATAATTCTGTTAATTGGTTTTGGGTTATGCATAGTACCTCAATTTGGACTAATTCTTCAGCTAAAAGTTAAGAATGAATTGATTCAATACCTGAGCTTTTTGTTGACAGTAATTTTATATATCTTGGCTATCTGGTTAATTTGGAAATTATTGAAGAAAATTACAGGAGCACCAATCTCCAAGCGGCAATCTGGTGCTTTTGTTAGGAAGTATTTAGCGGGGCTTAGTATATTATTGTTTAGCGAGTACATTTTAGGGATATTAAACTTCTTGATTAATGGTGAGAATCAAACTGTCAATAATACAGCAATTACAAAATTATTTTTTCAACAAAATTCAGTCAAATTAACAATGATATTGATGGTAGTAATCTTTGCACCAATCTGTGAAGAATTGTTCTTCAGGGCACTGTTAATTAATACCATTAAATTAAAATTTTTCAATTTTAATTGGTTGGCAATCTTGATAAGTGGGATTTTATTTGGATTATTACATGCAAGCGATACAATTCTCAGTGCGCTCATGTATGTTACAATGGGAATAATTTTAGGAGTAATCTACGTGAAATATGACAATATTAAGTTGAATATAGCAATCCATGCGACTAATAACTTGATAGCACTTATCCCAATATTACTAGTGATCTGGTAAAAAGCAGAGCAAGAGTTTTCTGTAAAGTTGATAAATAAAAAGTAAGCAAGTTAGAAATAATTTAAGATAACCTTGGAGCTGGATCAAAAGTTAAATTTTGATCCAGTTCTTCTATTTATTACGTATAAACATGTTTCATAAGTCAAAATTCTCTGGTTGATTCCAAAGTAGCTATTACAAAGTTGAGGTCATGATCATAATTTCGAGTCTTCTTTTTGCTAATGAAATACTGTGAGCAAAGATTTTTATGAATAATTTACGCAATAGCCAGCAAGTCAAATTTGAGTATCAAAAAATCTCCCCTTGATTATCAGAGAAATTAGGATATTTCATCTGAAAACAATGGGGAGACTGTGGCAGTTAAATAGCTTACCGCTTTTTGTGTAGAGTATCAGTTACTAGGAGTAGCTGAATTAGCTGAACTAGAAGAGCTTTCTGTAGAATCGGATGTCGAATTATTCTCAGAAGACGCGCTAGTAGAAGAAACGGAATCACT
Organism: Liquorilactobacillus sp.; assembly: GCF_047719775.1. Classification (NCBI taxonomy): domain Bacteria; kingdom Bacillati; phylum Bacillota; class Bacilli; order Lactobacillales; family Lactobacillaceae; genus Liquorilactobacillus; species Liquorilactobacillus sp. The sequence goes on along the minus strand of NZ_JBDNTS010000012.1, from coordinate 43,278 downwards.
TGAAGAAGAACTTGTACTAGAACTAGATATCGAACTAGAAGAACTTTCTATAGAACTGGACGTTGAACTAGATGAATCTACACTGCTGAATACGCTACTTGCAATACTAGAGCTCTCAATATCGGACGATACAGTGTCTGTTGAACCGGCTAGATAAAGCTCACGCACACCGTTAACTGTTTTTGTGTATACATTGCTTGGCTTCTTCCAATTTTTATTCGGTTTTCCTTGCGCAAGATAAGTCATTGCGTATTTATAGAAGTAAGAAGCAATTCTCGCAGACGACTGGGTCAAATAATTACCAGTCTCGTACTGATGATCATAGCCAACCCAGACAGAGATTGAATAATTTTTTGTATAACCATTGAACCAGGAATCCATGTCTGCTGAACTAGGAAATTTAGAAGAAACATCTGACGGATACGAGTTTGTCCCAGTTTTACCAGCCTGATATAAACCGCTGATGTTGGCATAACGCCCAGTACCCTTGGAACTAGTAATAACATCTTTAAGCATGTCTGTAATCATGTAAGCAGTTGATGATTGCATGACTTGTTTTCCCGAACTTGAGTAATTCTTAGAACTACCATCTGAAGAAGAAATTTTATTAATGTAGCGTGGCTTGTAGTATGTTCCTCCATTTGCAAATGCAGCGTACGCGGCTGCATTTTGTAGTGTTGAAGAAGCCAAACCGATCCCATTTTGGAATTCAAGAGTCTTCTTATAGTTGAAGCCGAGCTTACTAATGAAGTTTTGCGCTTTGGTAATTCCGACCGCCTGTAAAGAACGGATAGCAGGAATGTTCCGCGACTGTGTTAACGCGCTTCTCATTGTTATGGCTCCTTGGTACTCGTCATCAAAATCGTAAAGATTGATACTTGTGCCAGGATAAACATATTCTGTATCTTGTAATTCATGGTAGGTTGCCCAACTCAAATACTCAATGGCAGGTCCATAATCCATCAGAGGTTTTGCAGTTGATCCATTTGTTCGATCTGTTTGGACGGCACGATTTAAACCGTATGTTACATTATTGCTTTTCCGGCCACCAATCATTGCGACAATCTTACCATTATTAGGATTCACTACGGTTGAAGCAACTTGCAGATTATTGTCTGGATATGTGATCTGATCACTTGTATTCGCAAGATTATATAAGTATTTCTGTGCATCCATATCTAAGTTTGTGTAAATCTTTAAGTTACCCTTGTATGGGTTGTATCCCTTGGATTCAGCTTCTTGAATTACCTGTTTGAGGTAAGCATCAGAAACTTTTGCCTTTTCCGTTGTGCTACTTGTTGTGCTTTTATGTGTTTGTACAAGTCCCTGAGTAATACTCTCACTTTTAGCCTGCTTGGCTTGTGCGGCAGTAATCTTTTTATTTGCTAGCATTGCACTGAGAACTTCATCACGACGTTTTTTCGCCAATGCTTGATTGGAATATGGATTGTAATCTGTTGGTGCATTTGGAATACCAGCAATTAGGGCAGTTTGAGCTAAATCTAGCTGGTCCAAAGATTTGTTAAAGTAATACTTTGCAGCAGTCTGCATTCCTTTGACACCATTTCCCATGTAAACCTTGTTGATATAAAAGGTCAAGATTTGTTGCTTGCTATAAGTGTTGTCTAACTTGAGAGCTAACCAAGCTTCTTGGGCTTTTCGCTTGAAAGTCTGGTCTGTAGAACTGGTTGAAAAATAAGCTAGCTTGATGAGCTGCTGATCTAACGTACTTCCTCCTTGCAAACCAGAAGATGCTGATAGATTGGAAAGAGCTGCGCCAGCTATACGTAGTGGATCGATTCCATGGTGTTTATAAAAGCGTCGATCTTCAATTGAGACAACAGCATCTTTTAAAGTTTGCGGTATTTTATTACTATTAACATAGATTCGGTTCTGTGTTCCTATGCGAGTTATGATCTTACCGTCAGCATCATAGATGGTAGTTGAACCTGCACTTGTAAGTTGAGACTCGCTCAGAGATGGTGCATTCTTTGCGTACATAAAGAATATTGTGGCACCAATTGCAATAGTCACTTCGGCAAGCACTAGCATTGTCAATAGAAATCTTTTAAAGAATTTTTTGAACTTGCCAACAGGTTTCTTTTTCTTTATAATTTGCCGTTTTCTTCGCATTACTCTTGAATTATTAGGATCCTGATTGCTACTCATGATGTACTCCTTTATGCATTACATAGATTTTCAATAATCTTATCTATACTTTTTAGGTATGGAATAAGCGGTGTTACATGATACTTAATTTGAAATCCATCCTTAACAATGATTTTCTTGGGAATCGACTTACGACCCTTTGCTTGATTATCCCAGTAATTAAAGAGAATCGAAGCAGGCAGTAAAAAAATTTCCTGGGTTGTGGTGAATTTAATAATAGTAAAGCAAATCCCTTTTTGGGTAACACAAGCCTTCATATGAGCGATTTGATGCTCGTGAAAATTGCTGAGCGGAAAGGATACTCTATTACGTGTTTCTTTTGCTTCAAAATCAAGATAATAGCCACGATATACGCCATTATAGTCAGTAGTAGATGCTTGCTTGAAATAAGCTTCCTTGATCACAGCAGCACTTCTTTGCGGATAGTCAACCTGGACAATTTGAATAGGTATTGGCTTTTTGTGGATTACAGCAATCCCCTGTTGCAAATAGTACTGGTTACTTTGGTTAAGCTCTTCTTCCAACGACATTCCGCGGTTGCCAAATATAATATTTGAATTCTTATTATTGTGTATTTCTTTTATTACCCTCGGTTGATATGTTTTGCCGTTTGGATATCTAAGAACCATGTCGCCTCACGCTCCCATTCGACCTATTATACCAACAACGTAAACAGTTGGCAAAAAAGCATTACTTCAGATTAGATGATATTTGCTATTTATAGGGTCGGTAACTAAGAAAACTTATGCTTTTAAGCGTAAGATGAGTTAAGGCTTTGACCGACCAGAATTGTATTCTGTTAATTGTTTCTCCATATGCTGAAATTTTGGAGAAAAGCTTGACATCAAAAGAGATGAACCTGAATGTATCAAGGGCTTAAACTACGGATATATCCTAATTTAGAACAACAAAAACAAATAGTTGAGAACTTTGGAGCGACTAGATTTGTTTGGAATCAGATGTTGGAGATGCAAAGTAAGTACTATAAAAACAATAAAGATTCTAAGTTCTTAAATGGTTTTGCAATGAACTTCTTAGTAAAACAATTAAAAACGGAATATTCATGGTTAAAACAAGCTGAGAGTACCTCACTACAAGACATTTGTGAAACACTAGCTGTAGCTTTCCAAAGATTTTTTAAAAAACTTGGGGATATCCTAAATTGATATCCTAAATTTAAGTCGCGAAAGTTTCCAAAGCAAAGTTTTAAGTCTAAATGTATAAATAACAATGTTATAATTATTATTTGAAACGGGGCTGAGTCAAAAGTTAAATTTTGATTCAGTTTCTCTATTTATTCCGTATAAACGTGTTTCATAAGTCAAAACTCTCCGTCTAACTTCGAATTACTCATAGCAAAGTACTCGCTATGTTCGTAATTTCGAGTTAATACTCAAATTTTCCCGACTTATGGCACACTCCCTTATACAGAGGAAAATTCACGGATGACAAAATCAAGTCAACGACTATCCAGTTAAGTCCAACAGGCAAGTTCTATTGTGTTCTACTAATTGAGTGTGAAAATCAAACACAATTTAGTAAGACAAATCAAGCTGTCGGTTTGGATATGGGGATAGTTGATTTGATAAGCACATCAGATGCTGTTAAATATCCGACAATTAGGTTTGATTAGATTCTTGCTAAAAAGAAACACTACTTGGAAAAACGACTAGCTAGAAGAAGACTATTAGTACAAAAAGAAATAGTTTGGGATAAACACAGTAAAGTCGTTGAACCTAGAGAGCTAGCTGATTTTAAGAACTATACCAAAGCTAAGCAGATGGTAGCTACATATAGTGAAAAGATAGCTAACCAGAGTAAACCGCTATCGAATACTGAAATGTATGAGATGAGATAAGTTATGCTTGTTCCTAGAAGCTCGGTACTTTAGTGTCGATGTAAGTCACGATTAGTCAAGTTATGATAGGAGTGAAATGAATAATGCGGATGTGGGTTACCGGATATCGTAGTTATGAATTAAATATTTATAAAAATTCTGACCCGAAAGTCGAAGTTTTAAAAAGCATTCTAAAAGATGCAATTAGACAAAAAGCAGAGGATGGTCTTGACTGGGTACTTGTTGGCGGACAGTCTGGGATTGAACAAATGACTGCTGAAGTTGTTTGTTCAATGAAAGAAGAATTCCCAGAACTTAAAGTGGCAATGATGCTGCCTTATAATGAATTTGAAACAAGGTGGAAAGAAGAACGGCAAGCAGCATTTGCACTCTTAAAAAGTCAAGTTGATTTTTGTGCAACGGTGAGTTCTGAGGAGTATAAGTCTCCGCAACAATTACGAAATTGGCAGAATTTTATGCTTGAACATACTGAAGCAGCGTTAATGGTATATGATTCAGAATTTGAAGGCAAGCCAAAATATGATGTATTAGCGGCAAAAAGATATGCAAAAAGACATGAATATAATATTGTAACCCTTGATATGGATTGGCTTGAAAATGGGACTAGGGAGTTTTTTGAAAGAAAAAATGAAAATAATTTGCAATAGCAGTAATATTTGGTATAATTAATAGAGTTGTAGACTTAGTTTTTCTAAAGAATATGAGGTGCATTGCTGTGGAGAAGATAAATTTCACGCCAAAAGATATTGTAAACAAAAATTTCAAGCCTAAGATGCGTGGCTATGATCCAGCAGATGTAGACGAATTTCTTGATGATGTCATCAAGGACTATGAGACGTATTCTAAAGAAACACAACGCTTGCAAATGGAAAATGATCGTCTTGTTAGTAAAGTGGATGAATTAACAAAGCAGTTGGCTGTTGGAAAAAGTGGTCAGACTAGTCGTCCAGTATCTAATGTTACGAACATGGACATTTTAAAACGTTTATCTAATTTAGAGCGTCATGTTTTTGGTGCGCAACTGAATGATGATGCAAATAGAGATAGTCGTTTTTAGTAAATTATTTTAAGTATTTGGTGTAGTTCTCTGGTAATCGCGGTCTACATTGAGTAGGCTGAGGAAAGTCCAAGCTTGCACAGGCTGAGACGCCTGTAGTGATCGTGCTTGCTGAAAAAATAAGGCAAGGTACCTTTGGGTAACGGCAGATAAAAGGACTAAGGCAGTTAGCTATGTCCGAGTAGTCTTGAAAGTGCCACAGTGACGAAGCAATATTGGAAACAGTATTGATGGAACGCGGTAAACCCCACGAGCAGGTAACCCAAACTTTGGTAGGGGCGCTTCATGACGGAAATGAACAAATCATGGGGGCAGATAGGAAACTATCTGGAGATAGATGATTACCACCGATTTCAACATCCTGTGTTGAATGACGTACGGAACGTGGCTTATAGAGGACTACATCTCAGGGAGGGGTTAGGTTTATTCCTAACCTTTTTATTTTGAAAAAATTATAAAGGAATGGGTGAACATGGAAGAATATAATTTAATTGCGACTGCTGCTGCTGGGATTGAGTCTCTTGTTGGAAATGAACTCAAACATCTGGGTTACCATGTTGAAATTGAAAATAGTCGAGTTAGATTCAGTGGAGATTTTACCGATATTATTAAGACGAATTTGTGGTTGAGAACAGCCGATCGTATAAAAATTGTAATCGCTGAGTTTACGGCTACTTCTTTTGATGAATTATTTGAAAAAACTAAAGCTTTACCATGGGATGAATACTTGCCACTGGACGCAGAATTTCCAGTAGCTGGAAAATCACAGAAGTCTAAACTATACAGTGTCCCAGATGTTCAAGCAATTGTAAAAAAAGCAATTGTTGATAAGATGAGTATGGTCTATCATAGGAAAACGCGTCTTGCTGAGACTGGAGCAAAATTTCCTTTAGAGGTCGCAATCAATAAAGATAAGGTACTGTTAACTTTGGATACAACAGGATCAAGTCTTTTCAAGAGGGGTTATAGAATTGAGAAGGGGCCAGCTCCGTTGAAGGAAAATATGGCTGCGGCTTTAGTACTTCTGGCACATTGGTATCCCGAAATGCCCTTTGTTGATCCGGTATGTGGTTCAGGCACGATTCCAATTGAAGCTGCAATGATTGGTCATAATATTGCACCAGGATTCAATCGAGATTTTATTTGCGAGACTTGGGGCTGGCATCCAGAAGAATTGGTCCAACAGATTAGAGATGAAGCAGATTCGAAAGCGGATTATGATATTGAATTAGATATTGCCGGCTACGATATTGATGGTAAGATGATTGATATCGCAAAGCTTAATGCAAGAGAAGCTGGACTTCTTCACAGTATCGAATTTAAACAATTAGCATTGAAGGATTTTAGGACTGAAAAAAAGAATGGTGTGATTGTCGCTAATCCTCCATATGGGGAACGTTTGAGTGACCAGACTGCTGTCCGAGAATTATATAAGCAGATGGGGCAGACATATAGAGAACTAACTACTTGGAGTAAGTATATTCTTACAAGTGATCTTGAATTTGATAAATTTTATGGTCAAAGGGCTACGAAAAAGCGTAAGTTATATAATGGCTCATTGCGGACCGATTACTTCCAATATTGGGGGAAAAAGGAGCGCAGCAATTAATACGGCTTTTTATACGAATGCAGTAAAAATGGTGTGCTGAGTTTGTGGCACACTATTTTTTTAGATTGAGTAAATGTTAAATTGATCAGAGTGCTGGATATTCTTTAGAAAAAGTTTAATTAAACGATAATTTCGTTATTTACCGAGATGTCTAGTATAATTAAGACAGAATTATTTTTTTAAAATGCTGTACAGCTTTTGTACTGCTAACGTATGTGCTCCATGATTTTCTTTTTCAGGAATCCATTGGCTAATAACTAATGGAAATTTTGCTTGGAATGCAGTTAGTTGTACAAGGAGATTATTATAATTTTTCGAATAGTTTTTATCAATACTCTCGATTACAATGCGACTATCACTAAAAAACATCAAGGTTTCAGTATTTCCAAATAATTTTTCTACATATTGAAAGCCAGTTAGTGCTGCTAGAAATTCAGCGGTATGATTGGACGAATCTGGTAGTGAAATGGCATATTGGAATTGCTTACCATTCTTGATGATGAGGATACCAGCAGTGCTAGTTCCGGGATTTCCCTTTGTAGCTGCATCAGTAAAAAGTTTAATCAGATTAATCACTCCTAGGAAGGTGTTTTTTATGAACAAAAAGTTCTGGTATCAGCCAGATATTGCGACCAGCGTCATTTGTTGGTCATTCACATTCATGATACTACTTTTAAGTATTCTATTGTGGCTTGAGATAACCGTTTTTCAAATATGGACAGCTGTTGTTTTTATAATTTTTTGTGTAGTTGTACTCATTCAAATTTTTTTCAGGTGGATTGAAATAAGTGATGAAAAGCTGATAGTTCATACAATAATTCCACAAAATACAAAAAAATTCGAGCTGGCGAGCATTGAGAATGTTAGAATGGCAAGGTATGGAATTAATATTACTGTAAAAAACCAAAAATACTATTTTATTATGAGGAAAAGCAGTTGCGAAATTCTATACAATTTAATAGATTCATAGTAGAAAGTTCGCAATTAGCATTGATAAGTATAGTATAATGTTTTATTTTACCACATATACAAATAATATAATGACATTTAACGAACAATGAATTATAATTCAGTTATATTTGTTAGGAGGATGTTCTCGTTGAAAGATATTGAAATTGCACAGCAAGCTAAAATGGTGAATATTAATGAGATTGCTGCAAAGGTTGGCTTGAAGCCATCAGATATTGAGCAGTATGGGGATTTTAAAGCAAAGATTAAATTACCTGTTAATAAAAATAATAAAACTAAAGAAAAGTTAATTTTGGTGACCGCAATAAATCCAACACCAGCAGGAGAAGGAAAATCGACTGTAACTGTTGGACTAGGGGATGGACTTAGTCTACTAGATAAAAAAGTAATGATTGCACTGCGTGAACCTTCATTGGGACCGGTTATGGGAATGAAGGGTGGAGCTACAGGTGGTGGATATTCACAGGTTATTCCAATGGAAGACATAAATCTGCATTTTACTGGTGACATGCATGCCTTGACAACTGCCAATAATACTTTGGCTGCTTTGATAGATAATCATATATATCAGGGTAATTCATTAGATATTGATCAACGCCGAATTATTTGGAAAAGAGTATTAGATATTAACGATCGGGCGTTGAGACATGTTGTGATTGGGCTAGGTGGAATTTCCCAAGGTATTCCACGCGAAGATGGTTTTGATATCACGGTTGCTAGCGAGTTAATGGCTGTCTTGTGTCTTGCAAAGAATGTCGCTGATTTGAAACGGAGAATTGGGAATATAGTAATCGGGTATACAACAAAGAGAAACCCGGTGACTGTCGCTCAGTTAGGAGTGACAGGTGCAATCGCATTATTGTTAAAAGATGCAATTAAACCAAACTTAGTTCAAACTTTGGCACATACGCCCGCAATTATTCATGGTGGACCATTTGCTAATATTGCCCATGGCTGTAACAGTGTTCTGGCAACTCAGACTGCGTTGAAGTTAGCTGACTATACAATTACGGAGGCTGGTTTTGGTGCAGATTTGGGTGCCGAAAAATTTTTGGATATCAAGGTACCAGTACTTGAGAAGACCCCAGATACAATTGTAATTGTTGCAACAGTGCGGGCTTTAAAGATGCATGGTGGAGTTAAGAAGGATGACTTGGAACAAGAGAATATCAAAGCATTGACAGGGGGTTATGTCAATTTAAGGAAGCATATTAATAATATGAAGCAGTATAATGTACCAGTCATAGTTGCAATTAATCAATTTACTTCTGATACTGAAGCTGAGTTAGAGTGTCTGCAAAAACTGTGTGCTAATGAAGGAACAAAAGCAGTGGTTGCTAACGTTTGGGCAAAAGGAGGAACTGGTGCATTGGAATTAGCGAAGGCGGTAGTTTCTTCTTGTGAGGAAGTTAATGAATTCACACCGCTTTATTCAGAAGCAGATGATATTCGGGCAAAGGTTGAGAAAATTGTTACCAATATTTATGGTGGAACAAAAGTGGAGTATGGCCCCAAAGCTAGACGTCAGCTTAAGCAATTTGCCGAATTGGGATGGGACCACCTTCCAGTATGTATGGCGAAAACACAGTATTCATTATCTGACGATGCAAAGAAACTAGGGGCACCGACTGACTTTACAATTCATGTTCGTGAATTTGTTCCAAAATTGGGAGCACAATTTATTGTTGCGCTGACTGGTAATGTTTTGACCATGCCAGGCTTACCAAAAACTCCGGCAGCAAATGCGATGGAGTTAAGTGATGAAGGTCAGATTTCAGGGTTGTATTGATTACGATTACGTTATCGGAAAGTTCTCTGCGGAGGACTCTCTGATTTAGAGGAATGCTGCAACTGGTTGACTATTAATATTTGATAATATATGGTACAATGTAATTACATTAAGCGTTATTTAATTTATAGATTGGTTTTAGGTTTGATGATCTTTCATGTTAATGGCGCAACTATAGAGTTGTAAATGTGTTATAGAGGTTGGGATAGCACTTTGAAAGTTAGAATTTAATTTTAGTTCGTGTAATAAAATTTTCGGAACAATTTAATATAATTAGCTTAGTTAGAAGGCGTCGTACAGTGGTATGACGCCTTCGTCAATTTAAGCAGGAAGAAGGATTATGATGGAGAGAGTATTGAAGGATTTAGGACTAATGGTAGGAAATGAAACAAATCCATGTGTCTATGTTGGTACAACGAATGAGGAAGGTTCCGAAGGTGAAGGTGCAAAGGGAAAAGGTCATATTGTTGTAGTCACAATTTACAATCCCCAAAACAGTTCAATCAAGCATTCAAATGGAAAGAGCTTCTTGTTGAGATCCGATATGAAAGTTTCGAAGATAGATGTTAGAAATTCTTACCGAATTGATAATATAATGTTTGACGATATTAATGAAGACATCATTGAACAGGAAAGTTAGCATACTTTTTAATTAATAGGTGATGGTGACTGAATTCACTTCATAGGAAGCTCATATTAATTAGAGTTTCAGAATATAAAAATAAGTTGGGTGTACCATAAGTCAGAAAATTTGAGTATCAACTAGAAGTTACGAACATTGTGAGCACTTTGCTATGAGTAATTCAAAGTTAGACTGAGAATTTTGATTTATGAAACACGTTTATTTGTAATAATATAGAGGAACTAGATCAAAATTTAACTTTTGACCCAGTTCCTCTATTCATTACAAGTAAATATTTCTTGACAGAGACAAATGAATGCTTAAAAAAACTTCCTGCCATTTTTTAGAACTAACTTACCTTTATTATAGATGATAAGAGAATACAAAGGTAGCCTTTGTTTCTAAAATTTTTAATTCTCACGTCGATATTGTTCCATTTTTTTCTGGAAGGTTGTTTCTGTAATACCATAGGCAGTGAAAGAAACAGCATTAGCACCCGCATGAATTGTCTCAAGAATTTGTTCATCTGTTTTACCGCCTGATGCAATAATGGGAAAATTTTCATCTAGACCAAGTCGTTTTAATTCATTTCTTACCCAAGCAACTAATTCTGGAGTGTCTTTTCCGCCAGCTACATTAAAAGCCTTTACCCCAGCGTCTATTCTTTCTTTTAAGTTTAGGTTTGAGCTTACAACAGTGTAAATAACAGGTACATCAACAGCCTTTGTGACATTTTTAATTGTCTCAATGGGTGTTGGTGCATTCAGGACAACAGCCTGAGCACCGTTTTCTTCGGCAAAAAGCCCAACGACAGTTGATCTGATACCATTAGTTAGACCGCCGCCTATCCCTGCAAGAATAGGAATATTTGAAACTGTTGAAACAGCTTCTAGAATGCGGGTATTGGGAGTCCATGGATAAACGACAAGAACAGCATCTGCATTACAGTTTGCAATCACGGCAACATCAGTTGTATAAATAATACTTTTAATTTTTTTGCCAAATAATTTGATTCCTGATGCATGGCGGATAATTGCCGGTGTTTCAACAATGTCAGCTCTTAGCTTAGAAGAAAGATTTGGGATATTTTCGATTGAATCGTTCATTTTTCATCCTCCAAAACATATTATAATTAATAGCCATTATCATAATACTCCGTCAATCAATATTTGAACAGTTTCTAAATCATTAATTGTAAAAAAGTGAAAATCGATTAGTCCTTCATTTTTGAGCTGATTGACTTGATTTACTGCAAATTGAATACCAATTTTTTTAAGTTCAGTATTGTTTGAAATTTGTTTAAATGAACTAGGTAATTGTAATATTTTCTTTACAAAAGCTAGTTGGGTTTTATTAGTTATTACCATGATACCGGCTCTGATTTGGGCTTTAATTCCGGCATTGCGACAATGGTGAACGAACTGTATGAACAGCTGAGTGTCGAAGAAAATTTGTGAAATAAATATTTTACATCCAGCAGCTTCTTTGGCTTTCATTAGAGATATTTCTCTTTCCAGAGTAACATTTGAAGCGGCAGTTTCTGGATGACAACTACACAAAATTTTAAAATGCGGGAGCTCATTATGTAAAAATTGAGCTAACCCAAGTGCTGACGGGAGGACAGCATTTTTGGCTATTTTCTGATTACCAGATAAGACCAATGCTGAATCAATAACATCTTTCTTTAATTCTGTTAATAATTTGTACAGCTCTTTTTGTGTAAATGAAGATGCTGGTAGATGAATGACTGTTTTGATATTAGTCATTTTTTTGAATGATGCAGCAGTTGAAAAGGTTGTTTCAAAAAAAGAACGAGTATGATTGGTATATGCAATACTTATGAATTCAGGTGTTAGTTTTTTGAGAGCCATAATTTTTGAATCTGGAATACTTTGGAGCAGTTCAAGTGAATAATTAAAAGTTGCCATATTTTAATCCTTTGTTTTGTGTTTTTATTAATTGTAGATCTTTTCGCAGAATACATAAATATATTTTTACGATAATAGCTAATTATGGAGGAAAATAATTTGAAGAAAAAATATCAAACCTTGTTTTTCGATATTGACGATACTTTATTGGATTTTGGAGCAGCGGAAAATCAAGCATTAGAAAAACTATTTAGTACAGTAGCTGAGGTCGAACTAACTGCTGTTGTTAGGAAAAATTATAAGATGTTCAATCAATCCCTTTGGAAGAGGATGGAGCAAGGTAAAATATCACGTGAAAAGTTACTATCTACTAGATTTGCAGACTTTTTTAACCAAGAATTTGGAATGAATGTGGATAATAATCAAATGAGTGAACAATATTTAATATATTTGGCACAAGGGCACCAAGAAGTTACTGGAGCTCGGCAATTATTGAATGCGTTGCATAGAAAGTCTTTTAAATTATTTGTAGTAACAAATGGAGTGAAAAGTGTACAAACTAAAAGATTAGTTGATTCACATTTCGATACCTATTTTACAGATATATTTATATCAGAACAGACAGGATATCAAAAGCCAAATAAAAAATTTTTTAATTACGTTTTTGATAACGTTAGAAACTTCGATGCTGATAGTTCATTGATTATTGGAGACTCGTTGACTTCTGATATTGCTGGGGGCATTAATGCAGGAATTGACACAATGTGGTTCAATCCAGAACGCAAAAAAAATTTGACAAATTATTCAGCCGACTATATAGTTCACAGTCTTTCAGAAATTAACAATTTACTTATTAATTAATATAAATAGCTAAGTATTTGCTGTGAAAATTTAGAAGTTTAATTAAATGATTTGTAACGTTTATCTGAATACAAAAATGATATAATTAAGTTATTGAATTATGTTAATTTAAAGTGGTTGTTTTATATCTGTAGACTTTGAGAGGTGAAATGAATGTTTAAGGTTGTTCTAGTAATGCATGATGGAGAAAATGAATATTATCGGATGAATAAGGTGTATTTTGAGAATATGCCAATTGCAGGTCAGTATATTTATAATTCGGATGGCCTAGCATATCGCGTTGAAGAAGTTGCAAGTTTTGCTGGATATGTAAGTGAAAAAGGAGCGACAACGATTTTAGTGGTTCATCCAGTTGATAAGAATGAACCCGTCAGTGACATTTATGGTCTTGATATTGAAAGAGATTTGGATGATTAACAAAATTTTTAGAGTATAGGATTATAAGCTGCTGATTTAATCGATGATTGACAATCAGAAAATAAATTGGTTAGTGGGGACGGGGGACTAGGTCAAAATTTAACTTTTGGCCCAGTCCCTTCCTATGTTTAGTCAAGCCCTTAAGTTGATTCTTTAATTTTTGAAGAATAGCCAAAATAATTGTATTGTTGAAAAAAAGCAGAATTATATGGCTTTCGATAATTAGTTTTTTATAGTATTTATCACAAATTTATATGCTAAAGCTGACTGGAGTGTTACCATGGTAGTTGTTTAATTTATAAGGGAGCTGAAATTTGGATGGGAAAAGCCGCTACAAACGACAGTCGAGTCTGGAAAAAAAGTTTTCTGACACTGTGGATGGGGTGCTTCATAACTGCGCTAGGTTATTCAATGACAATGCCGTTTATTTCACTTTATATAGATACTCTTGGTAAGTTTTCAACATGGCAGTTGAATCTGTATTCTGGAGTAGCCTTTTCAATTACATATTTCTCGCAAGCCATTGTTTCACCCTTCTGGGGAAGTCTGGCAGACCAAAAAGGGCGTAAGTTGATGTGTTTACGCGCATCTGGTGTTATGGCATGTACGATATTTTTGGTTGGGACAGCGCAAAGCGTTTGGATTGTAATACTGTTAAGGTTCTTGCAAGGAGCATTTTCAGGGTACATCAACAATGCAACTGCTCTGATGGCGGGAGAAACACCACATGAACGGAGTGGTCAGGTAATGGGTAATCTGATGACTGCAAATGTTACTGGAACATTATTAGGACCGCTATTTGGTGGCCTGATTGCAGGCAGTCTCGGGTATCGCATCACTTTTTTTATCACGGGAATACTAATGGGGTTGGTCTTCATATTGACCAATGTTTACGTTAAAGAACATTTTATTCCGATTCCTGCAAAGAAAATGAAATCTATTAAGAAAATCTTCGGTGAATTAGAGAATAAGGGCTTGATTATTACAATGTTTTTAACGACATTACTTGTACAATCATCTTTGATGTCGATTTCACCAATTATTAGCTTATTAGTCCGCCAGTTGATGCATGGGTATGGGAATATTTCATTAGTTAGTGGCATTGTAGCTGCAATGCCGGGATTTGGAACATTATTAGTGGCCTCAAGAATAGGGCGCTTGATGGATAAGACGGAACCTGAAAGGGTCTTACTGTTTGGGTTACTAATTACAACAGTTGTCTTCATACCAATGTTCTTTGTAACTAGCCCGTTGCAATTAGGAATACTAAGATTTATATTAGGGCTTTCTAGTGCAGCAATGTTACCGGCAGTTCAGACTATCTTGACTGTCGACGTTCCTAGTGAAGCATTTGGAAGAATTTTCAGTTACAACCAATCTTTTCAAGCAACTGGTGGAGTTGTGGGACCATTGATTGGATCGTTAGTTTCGAGTGTTTTCAACTATCAAAGCGTATTTTTAGTCACAGCTGCCCTAGTATTAGTAAACTTTTTTGTAATACTAAGGTTTATTCCATTGAGAATGCACAGATAGAGAGAATTATTCAAAAGACAATTCTAAAAAATATTTTTGGATGTCTTTGATATAAGCAGTCGTAACCCAAACTTCTACAAAGTGCGGGTTATTTATTTGCTCAAAATCAAGGTAATAGTCCAGGAGTTCCCCGTGTTGTGCCAGAAAGTCATCAGCCAGACGATTGACCATTAATTGGTTAGTGGGAAAATAAATATCGGTATCAGAAATGGGTGTCTTGTTTGAAATAGCTAGTCTGATTACATTATTATATGGATTTTGTAGTAATTGGTAATTAGATTTATGTCGCTTTAGATAAGATAAAAGATTAAAGATTGAATCAGAATTACTTGCCATTTTTTATCAATCCTCCAGTTATTTAACTCAATTGTAGCAGTATTTTTGGTATAATTGAACCAACTAAAGAAATTCTTTGAATGGGGTGAAAGTATGACAGTACATTTCTATTTAGTTCGACATGGTCAGACACAGTTGAATAGGTATCACCGCCTTCAAGGGATTACAGATTCTCCTTTAACAAAAAAAGGAATAAGGAGAGCGAGCAAACTCGGAGTACGGCTCCAAAATATCGAATTTTATAGTGTCTATACCAGTGATTTAAAAAGAACACAAGAAACGGCGCGGATTATTTTGAGTGAGAATCAAAGAAAAATGCCAAAGATAATTAGTGAACCTGGGTTAAGAGAGATCAGTTTTGGGAATTTTGAAGAGATGAAGAATCGGCATATGATTCCAAATGCTATCCAAAAATTGGGAATTGGTCAGATTTTTGGTGCGGCTATTTCAAAAAAACGAGTTGCAGCAGCCATTAACTTGTTTGGAAAAATGGATGAAGGTGCACAAATTGAAGATGCTAAGCAGTTAAGTATAAGAATTACAAGGACCTTGTCTACTATTGGTAAACAATATGATGGACAGGAGATAAATATCTTAATTGTGGCTCATGCGCTGATACTTTCATTATTCATTGAGAACTTGAGTGGGGATGTGCCTTTATTGCTGTTGAAGAATGCCCGTGTCAGTCAGGTTGATTACGATGATGGGGAATTTAAAATTGTTAATATTAATAAGAAGAAGTCGAAAAAATGATGAATGAAAAAACAACGGATTTATTACACAAACTAGTCTCAGATAGAATTGTACCTGGAGTATCTTATACCATGATTCATAAAGAAGAAGAGCAGAGTGAAGTTTTTGGAAAACGACAGCTAGAACCTAGTTTGCAGGAGTTACTCCCTGACTTAAAGTACGACGTGGCATCACTTACCAAGGTTGTAGGAACCACAACTGTAATTCTAAAATTAGTTGATGAAGGAAGATTGGCATTTGATGATAAGGTTATCAAATATCTCCCAAATTTTTTTGATGGTCGAGTAACAATTCGCCATTTGCTGACGCATACTTCTGGCATTACTGGATATATTAAGAATAGAAATGAATTAAGCGCACAGGAACTATTGAAAGCATTGTATACACTGCATGTTGGCCCAACTTTTGAGAATGAAGTTGTTTATACTGATATTGGAATGATCTTTTTAGGTCTGATTATTGAAAAATTCTATAAGAGACCAGTTCAAAGGGTAATCACAGAAGTGGTGTTAAAGCCGTTAAATTTAAATAATAGCACATTTATACCGCTTAAAAACGAATGTGTGCCTACAGAAATAACCAAAAAGCGTGGGTTAATTCAAGGTGTTGTTCATGATCCAAAGGCATATATTCTGCAGCAACACTGTGGTTCAGCAGGGCTTTTTATGACAATCAAGGATTTAGTGAAGTTTACTAAATGGCTATTAAGCGAGAGCACTAGCCGTACATTCTTTAAAACGGATATAGTGAACGAATTGTTTAAAGATCAGACGCCAACGCACAACTTAGGGAGAACATATGGCTGGGACTTAAGAGATAATCAGGCAAATGAGGTTTGTATCTATCATACTGGATATACGGGAACATTTATTCTAATCGATAAAAAGCAGCAAGATGCACTGATTGTTCTGACAAATAGGGTGCATCCACATACGCCAAATGATGAATTTTTATTGCGTAGAGACCAAATAATTGATGAATATTTGGGTGAAAAAGAGATATAATGTAAGCGAAGCCAAAATTGAGAGGGGAACAGCTATGTCAAAAGAACCGCTTTTTTTAGAACCAGCTTTCCAAGAAAAAATATGGGGTGGAAACAAACTAGCTAGTGAGTTTGGTTACAAGATTCCAAGTGAACATACGGGAGAGTGTTGGGCAATTTCTGCTCATCTTCACGGGCCTGCAACTATTAGTAATGGGGAGTTTAAGGGTGTTAAATTGAATGAACTCTGGGATTCGCATCGTGAAGTGTTTGGCAATGCCAAGGGCGATGTTTTTCCATTATTGACCAAAATCCTAGATGCACGCACAGCACTTTCAGTACAAGTTCATCCTGATGACAAATATGCTTTGAAGCATGAGCATGAATTGGGAAAAACAGAATGTTGGTATGTAATCTCAGCTGATGAAGATTCTGAGATGATTTATGGGCATCATGCTAAGTCACGCGCAGAGTTAGCAGAGCTGATTGAGAATGAACAATGGAATAAATTATTGAGACATGTTCCTGTTAAGGCTGGCGATTTCTTGTATGTGCCAAGTGGAACTATTCATGCAATCGGTAAGGGTGTTATGGTTCTTGAAACACAACAAAGTAGTGATACAACATATCGGGTTTATGATTTTGATCGTGTTGATGAAAAGACTGGACAAAAAAGAGAGCTGCATATCCAACAGTCAATTGATGTTACGAATGTTCCCCATGAAGATCCGAAACTTGAGACTAAGGTTGCAAAAGTAGGAGATGGGATGCTTACAACTTTTGTCCAAACAGACTTTTTTAGTGTTTACAAGCTGGAGTTGGAAGGTGGACAAAGTATGGGAATACGAACAAAAGCACCATATACGTTGTTTTCCGTACTTGATGGTCATGGTAAGTTGATAATTGAAGATCAGGAGTATTCAATCAAGAAAGGCGTTCATTTTATCCTACCATTTGTTGTGAAACAATGGCAATTCAGAGGTAATCTAACGTTGATTATTTCTGAGCCTGGGGAAAAAGCATAGTAAGAATCTGAATAGAGTATGTCGCTTAGATTGTTAAATTTTAACTTATGGAATACGTTTATTCGTAATAATATAGAGGAGTTATGTCAAACGTTAATTTTTGACATAGCTCCTCTATATATTTTGCCCGCACACTAGCAGACTGTTCTACTAAAAAAAGACTAATTAATATGTTGGTCTAATTTCCAACTGTTCCTGTCGGGTAAAGTCAGTAGTAGGGTATTTGCGCCGTAGTGCCAATAATAGGAGCCTCTTGGCCAACTCACCATTACGTGCAAGAATTGGGCCATGAAAATAGGAACAAAAAACATTCTTATAGATGGCTCCTTCTGACTTATCTGCGCCATTATTACCATGGCCACTAATAACTGTGCCAAGCGGTCGTTCGCCCTCGCCTAAGAAAGTCATCCCGTTATGATTTTCAAATCCATGATATTCTTGACCAGTCTCGGAGTTTTTAATGGTAATATCGCCGATAAACCGGTTATTGTCTTGGCTTTTTGTATAGTGAGGAAGAGCATTAATTCCTGCTATTTTTTCACCCTTGGCTGAGATATAGTACTCACCAAGAAGTTGATAGCCGCCACAGATTGCAAGCACTGGGCCATTATCTTCAATAAAGGAAGTCAGGCTTTTCTTTTTATTTTGAATGTCCTTTGAAACGATGACTTGTTCGTAGTCTTGTCCACCACCAAAAAAAGCAAAGTCGAATTTAGATTCTTCAAACTGTTGGTCTAAACTGACGATTTCAGAAGTTAATTCAACATTCATTTGTTTGGCATAATATTCGAGTACGAGAATATTCCCAATGTCGCCGTAGGTATTTAGGAGATCACCGTAGAGATGAGCAACGTTCAGCTTAAAACTCATTATTCCATTCCCTCCTTGATATAGGACTGGCTAGCTAGTAACTTACGTAATTGAAGCATAGCTGTATAGGTTGCTAAAACATAAATTTTATTGGTAGGCATTTTTTTGAGTACCTCTAAAGCTTCGTTCAGATTTTCACGTTCCATAAATTGCTTATCTGAAACACCAGCTACTTTTAAACGAAATGCGATATCGCGATAACGTTCCCCACCAGCAAGTACACTTGGAATATTGTTGAAAGGGAGATTCTCAAAACGGCCATCCCAAATCCAACTTGTATCAATACCATCGGCATAATTTGCATTTAGCAAGACAGCAAGTGAGAAAGGATTTGAATCAGTTTTAATCATTTCAAGTACCTGATCTAAGCCGACAGGATTCTTCACTAATATCAAGGTTATTTTTTTATCATCAACGTTAATAACTTCTTGTCGGCCAAAAATCTTTTCATCATTATCATTTAATGCAGCTGCAATCAAGGGACTGTCAATTTCAAAAAAACGGGCAATGCTATACGCGGCTAAAGCATTATAGATATTATAGGCTCCACCGATATGCAGATTGATTGCGGTATCGTTGACAACAAATTCAGAACTTTGAGGGGTTTGTTGGGTAATTTTAGACACTGAAAACTCCAGTTCTGGTCGTTTAAAATCGCAATTTGAACAGTAGTATTTACCCAAATTTGCATATGAAATCTGTTTATAATGCAAGATGTGCTGACATCTTGGACACAATAAGCCATCGGTATTCGGCAATGCTTGTTGTTCCTTATCTTCTTGCGCGTCAATTCCGTAGTAGATAACCGGATTAGGAAACGTTATGCTGTTGAAAATCGGTGCGTCTCCATTTGCAATAATCGTCGCAGAGGGTTCTAATTTGATTCCTGCAAGAATTTTGGCATAAGTTGTATAAATTTCACCATAACGGTCCATTTGATCACGAAAAATATTGGTTAAAACAAAAACTTTTGGCTTAACATATTTCGTTACAAGCTCTACATTAGCTTCATCTGTTTCAAGTACAGCCAAGTTTTTGCCAGATCTAGTTTTTTGTGAAGTTAAGAAGGCAGTAACTATTCCTTGTTTCATATTAGAGCCGCTTGGATTAGTTAATACTCGCGGATATTTTACTTTTAGTGCTTTAACTGTGAGCGCGGTTGTCAAAGTTTTCCCGTTTGTTCCAGTTATAATAACTGTCTCGTAATTTTTTGCGAGATCTTGCAGTACATCTGGATCAATTGCCAGCGTTATTTTCCCTGGTAATGCGGTACCACCATGTAAAAAGTTATGCAAAAACCAATAGGATGTGCGCCCTGCAGTAATTGCCACTGAACTTTTGAGTGACATTGTATTTCCTCCGTTTCCAAAGCTAAATTTTGATTCAGTTTCTCTATTTATTCCGTATAAACGTGTTTCATAAGTCAAAATTCTCCGTCTAACTTTGAATTACTCATAGCAAAGTGCCTGCTATGTTCGTAATTTCGGGTAAGTACTCAAATTTTCCTGACTTATGGCACACTCCCCGTGTTAATTACTTATAAATGTGTTCAAAGAGTTAATTAATTAGTCCAAATTAAAATTACTTCTAGTAAAAAACACGATACTCATAATTTGAACTGATAATCAAAACTTTCAAACTCATGTCATATTGTCTTTTGTAATCACAAAGAGAATAATAGCACAAAATCTAGAGAAAAGGTTAGTGTACTGCCAGATAAAAAACCATTCTTAATAGAAATACTGAAACATCTGTCATATGAATAGTGAAATCTATAAGAAAATCATATATACTTAATTAGGAAAGTAAAAATTTGGAGTTGATAGTCATGGCACAGTTGTTTTTCCGTTATGGTGCAATGAATAGTGGAAAGAGTATTGAAATATTGAAAGTTGCACATAATTATGAGGAACAAAATAAGGCAGTCATAATTATGACTAGTGCTGTTGATGATCGGGATGAAATTGGATTTATCACAAGCCGGATTGGGTTAAAAAGAAGAGCTACTCCAATTTACGAAGATACAGATGTTTATGAGTTAATTACTAGGATAGACAAGAAAATAGCATGTGTGTTAATTGATGAGGCACAGTTTTTGAGGCAGCACCATATCAAGGAACTTGCTAGGATTGTTGATGAGATAAATATTCCAGTTATGGCTTTTGGATTGAAAAATGATTTTCGTAATGAATTATTTGAAGGCTCGAAATACTTGTTATTATATGCTGATAAGATCGAAGAGATGAAGACAATTTGCTGGTTTTGTGCTAAGAAAGCAATTATGAATCTTAGAGTTCACGATGGACATCCAGTATATAATGGTGAGCAAATCTTGATTGGCGGAAATGAAGCATATTATCCTGTATGTCGTAAGCATTATTTAAGGCCGCCTTTGAATTAATAAATTATAAATATTATAGAAGAAAAGATGGAGGAATGTTTTTAAATGAATGATTTATTTGATCGCTTGCAATCGCTTGAGGATCGCTATGAAGAGTTGGGCGAATTACTATCTGATCCGGATATTATCAGTGATACTAGAAAGTTTACGAGTCTTTCAAAGGAAATGGCTGATTTAAGAGAGACTGTTGAGAAGTATGCTCAGTACAAAGAAGCTGTTCAAACTATCAAAGATGATGAAGAGATGTTAGGTGAGAAACTCGATGACGAGATGGCTTCAATGGTTAAAGAAGAATTAGCGGCAGCAAAGGCTGATAAAGAGGCATTAGAAGCTGAGATTAAGGTCCTATTATTACCTAAGGACCCCAATGATGAAAAAAATATTATTATGGAAATTCGTGGTGCTGCTGGCGGAGATGAAGCTAGTCTTTTTGCAGCTGACTTATTTGGAATGTATTCTAAATTTGTTGAAAAAGAAGGCTGGACAATTGAAGTCTTGGATAAGAATGTCACAGAAGTTGGGGGATTTAAGGAAATCGCATTGCTGATCAATGGTGACAGTGTCTATTCAAAACTAAAATACGAGAATGGGGCCCATCGTGTTCAACGAGTTCCTGTGACAGAATCCGCAGGCCGGGTGCATACTTCAACAGCAACTGTGGTAGTTATGCCTGAAGAAGAGGATGTTGAGATTGATTTGGATCCAAAGGATATCCGTGTAGATGTTTATCGTTCTTCCGGTGCTGGCGGACAACATATCAATAAGACATCTTCAGCCGTTCGAATGACACATTTGCCCACTGGAATTGTTGTGGCAATGCAGGACCAGCGTTCACAACAACAAAACCGTGAAAAAGCAATGAAAATCTTGAAAGCACGTGTATATGATTATTATTCTTCAAAAGAGCAAAGCGAATATGATCAAAATCGTAAGTCAGCCGTGGGAACAGGAGATCGTTCCGAACGAATCAGGACTTACAACTACCCACAAAATCGTGTCACAGATCACCGCATTGGTTTAACACTTAATAAGCTAGATCGTATTATGAATGGCGAGTTGGAAGATGTGATTGATGCATTGATTTTATTTGATCAGACCAAAGCATTGGAGAGTCTGCAAAAATGATTAGCATGAGTTTTTTTGAGGCCCAGAAATGGGCTTTTTCTTTTATAAATAAAGATGATGAAGAGAAAAAGAATGCAATTGGACTACTTCTAATGGATATTAGGGGATGGAATGAGGTACAATTGTTGGAGAATTTGCGGACAAATCTAACTGGTACTGAGTTTGAGCAATTTAAAAAATCAGTAAAAATGTATCAAGCGGATTGGCCGGTGCAATATATTCTAGGACATACGCAGTTTTTTGGACATGCCTTTCAGGTGACGGAAGACACATTGATACCCCGTCCTGAAACAGAAGAACTGGTTGAATGGATAATATTAGATAACCCGTTAGCTGATGCAGCAAAGAAAATAGCTGATATTGGTACCGGGACAGGTGCAATTGGGATATCTTTGCAGCTTGAACGCCCTAATTGGGACGTGACTTTGTCAGATATTTCGGAGAAAACTTTAGCGGTTGCACGGATAAATACAATTAATTTGGGAGCAGATGTTAGGTTTGCAGCGGGGGATTTATTGTCTGTTTTAGACGATAAATACGATTTGATAGTCTCTAATCCACCATATATTGCAACTACTGAAGTGAACTTGATGGACAAATCGGTGCTTAAGTATGAACCTAAAGAAGCATTATTTGCACAAGAAAATGGTTTGTTTTTTTATCGTAAGTTTGCCGAAGAAATTGTGAACTACCTTAAACCAGGTGGAAAGCTTTATTTGGAAATTGGATTTAAGCAAGGGAAACAAGTCGCAAAATTATTCGAGAATATAGGCAGAGTTGAAATTAGACAGGACTTTTATGGAAATGATCGAATGGTAAAAGTAACGATATGATAAGGAGAAGAAAAGATGCTGATTACAAAAATCTATAAGCCAACTGAAGTAAAACAAGCTGCAGATGAATTAAGTAAAGGCGAACTGATTGCATTTCCTACCGAAACGGTTTATGGTCTTGGAGCAGATGCTACGAATGAATTGGCAGTTAAACGAGTTTACTTAGCGAAAGGGCGGCCATCTGATAATCCATTAATAGTTACGGTCTCCTCAATTGAGATGATGGAAAAGTTTGCAAGAGATATTAGCGATGATGCTAGGAAGTTAATTAAAAATTTTTGGCCTGGTTCATTGACATTAGTATTTAATATTAAACCCAATTCTCTTTCAAAAGCAGTTACTGGTGGACTAAAGACCGCTGCTTTTAGAATGCCTCAAAGTGAGGTTACTAGAAAATTAATAGAATTTGCGCGAGTTCCAATTGTGGGACCATCAGCTAATTCATCTGGGAAGCCGAGTCCCACTACTGCAGCACATGTTTATCATGATCTTGAAGGAAGAATTGCGGGAATTGTTGATGATGGGCCAACTCAAGTTGGAGTTGAGTCAACAATTATTGATATGTCGACTGAAAAACCGCTTATCTTGCGTCCAGGTGCAGTTACAGTTGAAGAAATAGAAGATGTTTTGCAGAAACAATTGGGTACAGATCAACATAAGATTGGTGCAGATGAAACTCCCAAAGCTCCAGGAATGAAATACAAGCATTATGCTCCTGACGCACAAGTACTAATAGTTGAGGAAGATAAGTGGAAGGCTGCAATAACATGGGCCAAAGAACAATCTGATCGAATTGGTGTAATGGCTTCACAGGTGCAGAAACAAAACCTTCCAGAAAATTGTGATTTTTTTGATTTAGGAGCTGATATTGAGCAGGCAAGTCATAATCTTTTTGCAGGGTTAAGGTATTTTGATGACCATGAAGATATAAAAAAGATTCTAGTTGCAGGTTTCGCAGAAGAGGGCTTAGGAATTGCCTATATGAATCGCTTGAAAAAAGCTGCAGGAGATCAATTTTTTGTAAATTAATTTAAGATGAAATAAGCTAGCCAAATTACTTTTTTTCCGCTAAAATAGTTAAGAATAAAGAAGGAGTGTCTAGATTGGGAAAATTTGAAGTACTTGATCATCCATTGATCCAACATAAGTTAACAATTATTCGTGATAAGAATTGTGGAACACGCGAATTTCGTGAGGTTGTTAATGAAATTGCTGAGTTGATGGCCTATGAGGTATCAAGAGACATGCCACTTGAAGATGTTCAGGTCGAAACACCGATAACTGTTACAACGAAGAAGAGCCTTACCGGCAAAAAAGTTGTGATTGTACCTATTTTACGTGCGGGGTTAGGAATGGTTGATGGAATTCTTGAGTTGATTCCAGCGGCAAAAGTTGGACATGTAGGAATGTATCGTGACGAGGAAACATTGAAGCCAGTTGAGTATTTCGTCAAGATGCCTGAAAATATGGAGAGTCGTGAGATTTTTGTAGTTGATCCAATGCTTGCAACAGGAGGTTCTGCGATTATGGCTGTTGATGCGTTAAAGAAACGCGGAGCGGTCACAATAAAATTTGTTTGTCTCGTTGCCGCACCTGAAGGAGTCAAGGCTTTACGTGCTGCACATCCCGATATTGATATTTTTGCGGCAGCACTGGATGATCATCTAAATGAAAATGGTTATATTGTTCCCGGTTTAGGTGATGCAGGAGACCGCTTATTTGGTACTAAGTAATTATATTATTTTATTAGAAAAATGATTTTACAATAATGAAGTATGGAGAGGTTGGGTCAAAAGTTACATTTTGATTCAACTTTTTTATTTTATCATTTAAGATTCTTTGTTCAACTTTGAATTATTCATAAGAGAGAGCATATTTTGATTGTAATTTATTTTTGGATTATTATCCAAATTTTACCAACTTATACCAGAATTTTATCATGTTTTTTTGTTGAATGAGAGAAATCACAAGATCATTAATTTATTTGCAAAAAAAAATATATTTATATTGTACACAAGGAAACCTATTTTAGACAGTATCAGTATGGATGACATATTTTTCTTTTAAAAGACCCAAGTACACAAATCATACTTGCCAAGCAGTACACAAATAAGGATGGATGCAGCAAGTGAAATAATAATAATAATAATTATTTAATTATAAAAGATTATTATATCATATAAGAAAGCGCTCTCCAAGTCTTTAAAAACGTTTTGTAATTTTTCTTAAATGGTGGTATCATTTCTTGTGTATTAAAAAGCGCTTGTTATTAGGCTTTTGCACATATTTTTCTAAATTTGATGAGTCATGCCATCAAGAGGAAGAGAGGTGAGACTTGGTGAATGAGGGAGCATATGTTCAAGAAATCTTTGGAATTCCTTTCAACATTAGCAATGATCTGCCGGGTTTACTTGCGGCAATAATCGTGTTTTTTACTATGTTTTGGTTGTCACGCAAAATACGGCTGAAACCTACGGGAAGACAAAACGTTCTTGAATGGATAATCGATTTTACCAACGGTATTATTAAGAGTACAATGCCCAATAAAGAAGGAAGTCAATTTGGACTCCTGATTTTTACATTGTTTTCTTTCATATTTGTGTCGAACCAGTTAGGGTTGATGCTGCAGGTTAATGTAAATAATATAGATTACATTAGAAGTCCAACAGCGGATGCTATGACAACAATGACACTTGCTTTTATGGTTTTGCTTTTTGCACATTTCTTGGGAGTCAAAAAATTTGGCTTTAGAGGGTATATCAAAAATACCTATTTAAGCCCAATTCCTTATTTGCTTCCCATAAGCATACTTGAAGAATTTACAAACTTTCTTACACTGGCCCTTCGATTATACGGTAATATCTATTCTGGTGAGGTTCTGCTGAAGTTGATTTATGAGTTTGGTAAGTCATTTGGGCTGGTATCATTTATTCCAGCTATTCCATTGGAACTTATCTGGCAAGCATTTTCTGTATTTATTGGGAGTATTCAAGCCTATGTGTTTGTAACTTTGACGATGGTTTATATATCTCAAAAAATTGAAAAAGAGTAAACAAGGAGGATTTAACTATGAGTTCATTAGCTTTAATAGGTGCAGGTTTAGCCGCTGCAGGTGCTGCAATTGGTGCTGCGATTGGTAACGGTCTTGTAATTTCTAAAATGATCGAAGGTATGGCGCGTCAACCTGAATTAGAAGGTAAATTACGTACTAATATGTTCATCGGTGTTGGTTTGGTTGAAGCCGTTCCAATTATCGCAATTGTTATTTCATTTCTTTTGTTGGCAAAATAATCTTCTGTTTGAACAGATTTGAATTATTTAAGTTGGCAAAACAGAGGAGGTGTCAATTAAATGGGTACAGATTTTATACTTGGTACTGTTGCAACGTCTGTTAAATGGGGAGATATGTTATTTTATCTAGTCTTGTTTATCGTGTTACTTGCACTGTTGAAACATTTTGCATGGGGTCCTGTCAATGAGATGATGGATAAGCGTGCAAATAAAATTGCAGATGATATCGATTCTGCTGAGGATGCTCGACAAAAGGCTGAGGAACTCGCAGAAAAAAGGCAGAGCGCTCTGAAGGAGTCGCATGTTGAGGCATCACAAATTATTGAGCGTGCAAAGAAAAATGGTGAACAGCAAAAAAATATCATTGTTGAAAATGCTCATAGCGAAGCCCAATCATTTAAGGAAACAGCAAAGCAAGATATTGTACGCGAACGCCAAGATGCTTTAGAAGGCGTCAAGAATGATGTAGCTGAATTGTCACTTGAAATTGCTTCAAAGGTTATCTCGAAGAACTTGCAGCTTGGTGATCAAAAGGCCTTAATTGATTCTTATATCGAAGGGTTGGGGAAGCAAAATGAAGTTAAATAAGACAATGATAGCCCACCGATATGGGAGTGCACTGTTTGAATTGGCACTTGAAAAAGATGAACGTCAAGATCTTAAAACGGAATTGGCAGAACTAAAGCAAGTGCTCGTTGATGAACCTAAAATGATGTTGCTTTTGACTAGCAAGCAAATTGCTAGAACTGATAAGCAAAAGTTTATCAGAACTTTGGGTGATTCAGCTTCCGAGACTTTAAAGAACTTGTTGGATATGTTGTTTGACTATAATCGTATTGGTGATTTGGCTGTCATTATTGATGAATATAATAGATTAAACGATGAATACGAGAAAACAGTCAAAGCAACAGTTACAACGGCTATTCCTTTAGATAGTGAACAAAAGGCTAAATTAGCAGATTCTTTTGCGAGAATTGTTGGTGCAAACAAAGTGATACTGGAAGAGAAAGTTGACTCCGATATTATTGGAGGAGTAATTCTTAGATCGAATGACTATATCTATGATGGTTCTTTAAAGTTAAGATTTGCACAAATCAAAAGAATGCTTTTGAAATGATTATATAAAGAGGTGAAACTTCTATGAGCATTAAGGCTGAGGAAATAAGTGCTCTGATTAAACAGCAATTAGCAAATTATCACGACGAACTCAAAGTTGATGAAGTCGGAACAGTTACATATGTCGGTGATGGGATTGCCCGTGCAACTGGACTTGATAACGCCTTGGCAGGTGAATTACTTGAATTCGCTGATGGAACGTTGGGAATGGCGCAAAACCTTGAGTCAAACGATGTTGGTATCGTTATTCTTGGTTCTTATCAAGGGATTCGTGAAGGTGACAGTGTTAAAAGAACTGGAAGAATTATGGAAGTTCCAGTGGGTGAACAACTGATTGGACGTGTAGTTAATCCTTTGGGTCAAGCAATTGATGGCTTAGGAGAAATTAAAGTCGACAAGACTCGTCCAGTCGAGAAGAAAGCACCTGGTGTTATGCAACGTAAGTCAGTTAGTGAACCGTTGCAAACAGGTATTAAAGCGATTGATGCATTGGTACCTATTGGTCGTGGACAGCGTGAGTTGGTAATTGGTGACCGTAAGACAGGTAAGACTTCTGTTGCGATTGATACGATTATTAATCAAAAAGATCAGAATATGATTTGTGTCTATGTTGCGATTGGTCAAAAAGAGTCAACGGTTAGAAGTCAGGTGGAAACACTTCGTAGCTATGGTGCTATGGAATATACAATTGTTGTTTCTGCTGGTCCCTCATCTCCAGCACCTATATTATGGCTTGCACCATATTCTGGAGCTGCCATGGGTGAAGAATTCATGTACAATGGCAAACATGTTCTAATTATTTATGATGATTTAACAAAGCAAGCGGATGCTTATCGTGAACTTTCCTTGATTTTGAGACGTCCACCTGGTCGTGAAGCTTATCCTGGTGATGTTTTCTACTTGCATTCACGCTTATTGGAACGTGCTGCTAAGTTGAGTGATGAATTGGGTGGTGGTTCAATGACCGCTTTACCATTTATTGAAACAAAAGCGGGTGATGTTTCTGCCTATATTCCTACAAACGTTATTTCAATTACTGATGGTCAGATATTCTTGGATAGTAACAATTTCTATTCAGGTATTCGTCCAGCGATTGATGCTGGGACATCTGTTTCTCGTGTTGGTGGTGCTGCTCAGATTAAGGCAATGAAGAAGGTATCTGGGACCTTACGTCTTGATTTAGCATCATATCGTGAATTGGAATCATTTGCACAATTCGGTTCTGACTTAGATGCTGCTACACAAGCTAAGTTGGGTCGTGGTCGTAGGACTGTTGAAGTCCTGAAGCAACCTTTGCATGAACCATTGGTAGTTGAGAAACAAGTTTTGATTTTGTATGCATTGACACATGGTTTCTTGGATGCTGTCCCAGTTGATGATATTATGCGTTATCAGGGTGAGTTATTCGCTTTCTTTGACAACAACCATAAGGATTTATTGGATTCTATCAAGGAAACGGGTGCTCTGCCAGATACAGACAAACTTGATGAAGGAATTAAAGATTTTGCTAATGGATTTCAAGCAACTGCTGGGAAATAGAAAGGTCGGTGAAGGCTAGTGGGGGCTTCTCTACAAGAAATTAAGCGAAGAATCTCTTCAACTAAAAAGACAGAACAAATCACTGGTGCAATGCAGATGGTTTCGACTGCTAAATTGAGTCAGATTCAACGTCATACGACTAGCTATCAGGTGTATGCTAATAAAATTCGTAGTGTTATCACTCATCTTGCCAAGTCTCATCTTCTTGATGGGGGTGCATCTATTACACCTCGCTCGAAAGAAGCGCGTGAAAATGATGATCAGATTGATGGATTGAGCATGCTTGTTAAACGGCCAGTAAAATGTACAGGGATTGTGGTAATTACTTCTGATCGTGGATTAGTGGGGAGTTACAATAGTAATGTAATCAAACAGACACTGGAATTAATCAGTGGTGGCAACCATTCCACAGAAGATATAGTGATTATTGCGGTTGGCGGTACTGGCGCCGACTTCTTTAAGAAGAGGGGCTACAAAGTTCCCTTTGAATTTCGTGGAGTTAAGGACATTCCAAAATTCAGAGAAACTCATCAATTAGTTAAAAAAATTATTGATATGTATGATGATGAAACCTATGATGAACTATTTGTTTGTTATAATCACTTTGTCAATTCACTGACATCAGAGTTTCGTGCTGAACCAATGTTGCCAATTTCTGCAATGAATGTAGGCAATGATGATTTAACAGAAGACAATGAACAAGGATTTTCGGCTGAATATGAGATGGAACCTTCAGAAGATGCAATTTTAGAAGTAGTATTGCCCCAATATGCAGAAAGTTTAATCTATGGTGCAATTCTTGATGCAAAAACTTCTGAACATGGCTCTAGTTCAATGGCGATGAAGTCTGCAACTGATAATGCAAAGGATATTATTTCCTCATTGGAATTACAGTATAACCGAGCTCGTCAAAGCGCGATTACTACTGAAATTACGGAAATTACAGGCGCACAAGCTGCTCTTGATTAATAAGATGATTGGAGGAATGTTTAAATGAGTTCTGGTAAAGTAGTTCAAGTTATCGGACCTGTTATTGATGTTCAATTTCCTCTTAGCGAAAAATTACCTGATATTAATAATGCGCTGAATGTTGAACGAGCAAACGGCTCAAATCTTGTTGTTGAAGTTGCTCTTGAACTTGGTGATGGAGTAATGCGTACTATAGCGATGGATTCAACAGATGGTGTTCAAAGAAGTGCAAAAGTTGAAGATACTGGTACATCAATTAGTGTTCCAGTAGGTAAGGAAACGTTAGGACGTGTGTTCAATGTTCTAGGTGAATCAATTGATGGTGGTGAAGAATTTGCGGATGATGCAGCTCGTCATCCAATCCATCGTGAAGTACCACCATATGACCAATTGAATACGAAAGTTGAAATTCTTGAAACAGGTATTAAGGTTATTGATTTACTTGCACCTTATATTAAAGGTGGAAAAATCGGATTGTTCGGTGGTGCCGGTGTTGGGAAGACTGTTTTAATTCAGGAACTTATTCACAATATTGCACAAGAACATAACGGTATTTCCGTGTTTACAGGTGTTGGTGAACGAACTCGTGAAGGTAATGACCTTTATTTTGAGATGAAAGAATCAGGTGTCTTGGAGAAAACGGCCATGGTGTTCGGTCAGATGAACGAGCCGCCTGGTGCACGTATGCGTGTTGCTCTGACGGGATTGACGATTGCAGAATATTTCCGTGATACAGAAGGACAAGACGTACTGCTATTTATTGATAATATTTTCCGCTTTACGCAGGCTGGTTCAGAAGTTTCAGCGTTGCTTGGCCGTATTCCGTCAGCCGTTGGGTACCAACCAACGCTTGCTACAGAAATGGGTCAGTTACAAGAACGTATCACATCTACAAAGAAGGGGTCAGTAACGTCTATTCAGGCTGTCTATGTTCCAGCTGATGATTATACTGATCCAGCACCAGCAACAACCTTCGCTCATTTGGATGCTACAACTAACCTTGAACGTAGTCTGACACAGCAAGGTATATATCCTGCCGTTGATCCTTTAGCTTCTACTTCTAGTGCTTTAGCACCAGAAATAGTTGGTGAAGAACATTATAAAATTGCTACTGATGTTCAGCATGTTTTACAGCGTTATCGTGAGCTGCAAGATATCATCTCAATTCTTGGGATGGATGAACTCTCTGATGATGAAAAGGTAATTGTCGCTCGTGCTCGACGTATCCAATTTTTCTTATCACAAAACTTCCATGTTGCAGAACAGTTTACTGGTGTACCAGGCTCTTATGTTCCAGTTAAGGAAACTGTTACAGGTTTCAAGGATATTTTGGAAGGTAAATATGACGATCTTCCTGAAGATGCATTCCGTTCAGTTGGACGCATCGAAGAGGTAGTTGAAAAAGCTAAGAAAATGACTAGCAAATAAAGGGGGTAACTTTGATGGCTGAAGAAGATTTATTGACAGTTAGTGTGGTTACTCCTGATGGCAGTGTCTATGAGAGTCAAACAAGATTAGCAGTTTTTAAGACTATTGCGGGTGAGATTGGTATTTTACCAAATCATATTCCTCTGATCGCTTCTCTAGAAATTGATGAAGTGAGAGTCAAAGTACAAGGTACTGATGACAAGTTTGATGAAATTGCAATCAGTGGAGGCTTTGTCGAGTTCTCTGATAATGTTGCAACAATTGTGGCAAATAGTGCAGAGAAAAAGGAAAATATTGATATGGTTCGTGCTACTAAGGCTCGTGAACGTGCGGAACGTCGTTTAGAAGCTGCAAAGCAAAGTAATGATATTGATACTACTAAGCGTGCTGAGATTGCATTAAGAAGAGCGGTTAATCGTATAAATATTTCAGGACACTAGTAATAACAGTTAAAAAAATATTCATTTTTAATCATTCGATTATTTTATAAATCGGATGATTTTTTTGTGCAGTGCATTAAAAGTAAGAAATGATTAAAATATTACAAACTTATTACATATTTAAAGACTTGTATTTTTTTTTATGATAATATTAGACTGTATCTTTTAGAGGAGTGTGAATAATGAATTATTATGGACTAACTGCATTACTTAACATTTTATGTAACTTTGTGTTTGTTTTTCTTGCGTTTTATTGTGTGCAAGCCTTACGTCTAGATCGTTACATATCCTCACAAAAACAAGGTATGTTCAAAATTCTGATTGTAATGGTATCTATTGCAATTGGATACATGTGCAGTTCATTTTTCTTGGACTTCATAAATAATGTACGCAATTTGTCTTATTTATTTCAAAAATAAAAAATACTTATTATGATAACTTGGAGGAATCATTTTGGAAAAAATAATCGTTCATGGCGGTAACCAGCTTGTCGGCAGTGTTGAAATTGAGGGAGCAAAGAATGCTGTTTTACCAATTTTGGCAGCGAGTTTATTAGCAAAAGAAGGAACAATGCAGTTGGATAGTGTACCGGTCTTATCCGATGTTTATATGATGAATAATGTGTTACGTTTTTTAAATGTTAAAGTTGAAATGGACGAAGTTAACAAGACTGTGTCATTGGATGCTACTTCAGAGTTATCATATGAAGCACCTTTTAAATATGTTTCCAAAATGCGTGCTTCCATAGTAGTTTTTGGTCCGTTATTGGCACGCTTAGGACATGCTAAAGTTGCAATGCCTGGAGGATGTGCAATTGGCTCAAGACCAATTGATCTGCATCTAAAGGGACTTGAAGCGATGGGTGCCATAGTTGAACATCACGATGGTTATATTGAGGCTACAACTGATGGACTTGTTGGTGCAGACATCTATTTGGACTTTCCAAGTGTTGGTGCAACAGAGAACATCATGATGGCAGCTACCCTTGCTAAAGGGACGACTATTATTGAAAATGTTGCGCGTGAACCTGAAATCGTTGACCTAGCAAATGTTTTAAATAAAATGGGTGCAAGTGTCAGCGGTGCAGGAACTGAACGATTGAAAATTGTTGGTGTGAATGAGTTACATGGCACCGATCATACAATTGTGCAAGATAGAATTGAAGCTGGCACATTTATGGTGGCAGCTGCTGTTACTAATGGGAATGTCTTAGTTAAGAACGCAATTGCAGAACATAACCGCCCGTTAATTTCTAAACTGGAAGAGATGGGGGTTTCTGTAACTGAAGAGGATGAGGGAATTCGAGTAATCGGAACGACACAGTTGAACCCTGTAGCGGTTAAAACATTACCTCATCCTGGCTTTCCAACAGATATGCAACCACAGATATCTATTTTGCAACTATTGGCAAAGGGCGAGAGTGTTGTAACGGAAACGGTATTTGAGAATCGTTTCATGCACTTTGATGAATTAAGAAGAATGAATGCTGATGTTAGAGTTGAAGGCCGTTCTGCAATTCTTCATGGCCCAACAAAGTTACACGGTGCTGAGGTAGCGGCAACTGACTTGCGCGCTGCTGCAGCTTTAGTTTTAGCGGGCCTGGCTGCAGAAGGTTACACTCAAGTGACACATCTGAAGTACCTTGATCGTGGGTACTATCATTTTCATCAGAAACTTGCAGCTTTAGGAGCTGAAATTACAAGGATCAATGAAGAAAACTTGAATGAGGTTAAAAGCAGAATAATTTCAAAGCCTTAATAATTAAGTATCTCTAAAGTCATCGCTTAATCCTAAATTTGTTATAATTCAATATTTTTGTGGGGGATTGTTTGTGATATAATGTAGTAGGTTTTTTGTAGAACAATCAGAATTGTTCTTATTTTTAAAATACTACATATAAATTTATTAAAGGAGAATAGCTATGGCTAAAGATATTGGTATTGATTTGGGAACTGCTAATGTTTTAATTAATTTAAAAGGCAAGGGGATTGTCTTGAATGAACCATCAGTAGTTGCAATCGATACTCACACAGGGAGGGTATTAGCCGTTGGTTCAGAAGCCTACAAGATGGTCGGGCGGACTCCAAATAATATTCGAGCAATTCGTCCATTGAAGGATGGAGTAATCGCTGATTTTGATATAACTGAACAAATGCTCTCATATTTTATTAAGAAACTTAATGTTAAAGGATTTATGTCTAAACCTAATATTTTAATTTGTTGTCCAACTAATACAACTTCTATTGAACGTAAAGCAATTAGACAAGCTGCGGAAAAATCTGGCGGTGGAAATGTCTTTCTTGAAGAAGAACCTAAGGTTGCCGCAATTGGTGCTGGCTTGGATATTTTCCAACCACATGGCAGTATGGTAATCGATATTGGTGGGGGAACTAGTGATATCGCAGTTCTCTCTCTGGGTGATATTGTTGTCAGCCGCTCGCTAAGAGTAGCAGGTGATCGTTTGAATACCGACATTATGACGTATACACGCAAAACAAAAGGTTTACAAATTGGTGAACGAACTGCTGAAAAAATTAAAATTGAAATTGGGACGGTTTTGGCTGATCATCGTGGTGAACAGATGGAAGTTCGGGGACGTGATGTTGTGAATGGATTGCCACGAACGATTACACTTTCCTCTAATCAGATTGAGAGTGCATTACATGAAACAATGATGTCAGTTATTGATGCCGCTAAAGATGTCTTAGAACAGACACCACCTGAATTGTCTGCAGATATTATTGATCGTGGAATCGTTTTAACTGGTGGTGGTGCATTGCTTAATGGAATTGATCAATTATTTTCACAGTATTTAAAAGTTCCAGTGATGGTTGCTGAATCGCCTTTGGATGATGTTGCAATGGGAACGGGATTCTTATTAGAACATTTAGAAAAAAGCAAGAAATAATTATAAAATAAGGGGGAGAATTCTTGATGAAACGACTGTTGATTTTACTCGTACGTGGATATCAAAAAGGGATTTCCCCCTTTTTTCCACCAAGTTGTCGGTATTATCCAACTTGTTCTACTTATATGATTCAAGCTTTGGAGAAACATGGTGTCGTTAAGGGACTGTTAATGGGAATTTTCAGGATTTTAAGGTGCCATCCTCTAGTACAGGGCGGTTATGATCCGGTTCCTCAAAAATTCAATTTAAGGCGTAATAACAGATAACAGTGCACAACAAGTCAAAATTAAAAAAAGTCTTTGTGAGTTATTAGAATATTTAGATAATTCTCACATGGGAGGAAAATAGTGTCACATAAAGAGAAGAATATCGAGATTAAAGAAGAAGAAAAGATGGTAAATGGTGAGTCTGAAATCATATTGACAATAGGTTCAGTAACCATAGGTAGTGTCAGAGTTTCAAAAAGGGGCTTTGTAGCGTTGCTTCCAAATGGTGAAACTTTCAAGACTAGTTCACATGACGAAGCGGTCAACCTGTTGATCCGCGACTATCATCTTCATCATGCGAGTTAGATAGAATTTCTGTAAATCCGGTAGATATGGATACTCATACTAGCGGTTTTATTATTTAAGTATATCTGTTTAAGTTCGCAGGTATTATAAGGAGGAGCTATATTGGCTGAAGGACAATTAACGAGGGCGGACAATAAAGATGTTCGGATTGACTACGGTATCATCTTTTCAGTTCTTGTGTTAGCTGTGATTGGGATAGCATCAATATATGTTGCTGCGAGTCACGATACAAGTACATCTAGCATTACCAAGATGATACTGACACAGGTAGCGTGGTATATAGTTGGAACTATCGCAATTGTAATTATTATGCAGTTTGATGCGGAACAGCTGTGGAAGTTGGCTCCGATTGCATACGGGGTTGGGATATTTCTTTTAGTAACGGTTTTATTTTTATACAGCAGATATTACTTCGCTAAGACTGGCGCTAAGAGTTGGTTTGCAATTGGAAGTTTGACTTTTCAACCTTCTGAAGTCATGAAACCTGCGTATATTATGATGTTAGGACGAGTTGTTGCGCAGCACAATAATGAATATATTGAACACACTCCTAGTAATGACTGGAAACTGTTATTCAAGATGCTTGGCTGGACATTCCCGATAGCTGTTTTACTTAAGTTACAAAATGATTTTGGGACGATGCTTGTTTTCTTCGCCATTTTCGGGGGTGTTGTGATTGTTTCAGGGATAACATGGAAGATTATTGCGCCAATTACGGTTGCTGGTGGGATTTTAGGTACTACAGCCATTTCCTTAGTAATATATGGAAGAAGTATTCTTGAACAAATTGGTTTCAAGACATATCAATTTGATCGAATTGAGGCGTGGTTGGATCCTTCAGCTAATACGTCTTCAACAAGTTATCAGTTATGGCAGAGTATGAAGGCAATTGGGTCTGGTAAGCTGCTGGGCAAGGGTTTTAATGTTTCAAATGTATATGTACCAGTACGTGAATCTGATATGATTTTTTCGGTTATCGGAGAGAATTTTGGTTTTATTGGTGGCTGTGTCTTGATATTTTTATATCTATTATTGATTTTCCAAATGATTCAAGTCACTTTTGATACTAAGAACGAGTTTTATGCATATATTTCCACTGGGGTAATTATGATGGTACTTTTCCATGTATTTGAAAATATTGGGATGAGCATCGGGTTACTGCCACTGACAGGTATTCCGTTACCCTTTATAAGTCAAGGTGGGTCCTCACTAATTGGAAATATGATTGGGATTGGGCTAATAATGTCAATGAGGTATCATAATAAGAGTTACATGTTTAGTAATAGCAAAGATTTTCATTAATACTTGTTTTAAAGAGGATTGTAACCGCAAAGTTGCATTCTTTTTTTATGTTTATTTTTTATAAAGCGAGCAGTGCTAGTCGTTTTAGCTCACACTTCTTTGTCACAAATTATGTCTTGTACTATAATGAATTCTAGTATAAAAAAGGAGTTGACCTGGTTGAAGAAAATGTATTGTTATAGTCGTTGTAGTACTTGTGCTAAAGCACGAAAATGGTTAGACGAGGAAAATGTATCTTATAATGTAGTTGATATTGTGGGAACTCCGCCAACTAAAGAGGAATTATTGGCATTGATTAAGCAGGGGAATCATCCAATCAAATATTTCTTTAATACGAGTGGAATTAAGTACCGTGAATTACAATTGAAGGACAAGGTTCCTTCAATGACTGATGAAGAAGCAAGCGAAATTCTAGCCAGTGATGGTAAATTAATCAAGAGACCGTTGATGATCGAGGGGGACCACTTTACTTGTGGGTTCAAACCAGATGTGTATAAAGAAGAGTGGCTTTAAATGATGAGATATTGGCTTATTATATTTAGTTATTGTTAGTTGCAAATTTAATGAATTTTCTAATTGAAAACGATTCGCAATTAAGCTAAAATTAAGGCGTGTTCTAAATTGGAGGAGTTAATGATGTCGATACTTGAAATAAAAGACCTACATGTTTCAATTGAAGGTAAAAACATACTAAAAGGTGTCAATTTGACGATGAAAACCGGTGAAATTCATGCAATCATGGGACCCAATGGAACTGGGAAATCAACTTTGTCGGAAGCAATTATGGGGCATCCAGCCTATAAGGTAACTCAAGGAGAAGTCTTGCTTAATGGTGAGAATATTCTTAATCTGCCGGTTGATGAGCGTGCTCGTGCAGGTCTATTCTTGGCGATGCAGTATCCAGCTGAGATTCCTGGAGTGACAAATGCAGAATTCATTCGTGGTGCAATTAATGCGCGTCGACCTGAAGATGATGCAATTTCAGTTAGAAATTTTTTGAAACAATTAGATGAGACGATGTCAGTGTTAGATATGACTGAAGAAATGGCGGAGAGATACCTTAACGAGGGCTTTTCTGGTGGTGAGAAAAAGCGTAACGAAATTTTGCAATTGATGATGATTAAACCAAAGTTTGCGATTCTAGATGAAATTGATTCTGGTTTGGACATTGATGCATTAAAGGTTGTTTCACGCGGTGTTAACAAAATGAGGGGACCAGAATTTGGTTCACTAATCATTACGCATTATCAACGTCTCTTGAATTATATTGTGCCTGACGTTGTGCATGTGATGATGGGCGGTCGCATTGTAAAGCAAGGTGGACCAGAGCTTGCTAAACGATTGGAAGATGAAGGTTACGCAGGGATAAGAGATGAGCTTGGATTAGATATTAAGCTTGTTGACGAAGATGCGTAGGGATGAGGTGAATTATGACGGTTGAATTTGAGAGTTATCCTGAAATCAAAGACTATGCAAAGAGTGTAGCTGAGCCAAAATGGTTTACTGAAATGAGAATTAAGGCACTTGAAGCCCAACCAATGTTGAAATTACCGAATTTTGAGAAGATCAGATATCAGCGTTGGCCGATTCAGTTAAAAAGGGTATTAAAAAAACATTTCTCAGATAGTAAACTTCTAGCAGAACTAAACATTGAAGAAACAAAACACCTGATTGTACAGCTAGGACAAGATACTGTGCGAGCTACCGGATTATCTGAATTAGAAGAACAAGGTGTGATTATTTGTGATTGGCAGACCGCGTTAGAACAACATAGTGATTTGGTCAAAAAATATTTTATGCAAAAGGCTGTAAAGTATAACGAGGATTTATTAACTGCACAACATGTTGCAAATTTGACAAGCGGGTTATTTGTTTATATTCCTAAGAATACAGTTGTGAAAGAACCGCTAACGACTTATTTTGTGCAGGATGCAACTGCAAAAACGGATTATGTACATCATGTAATAATTGTTGCTGAAAGAAACAGTGAATTCTCGTATCTTGAAAATTTGACAACTATTGGTAGTGAGGAAACTACCGCAAATATTATTGTTGAAGTCATTGCAGAAGCTGATAGTCATGTGAAATTTGCGAGTGTTGACCGTTTAGGTGCTAACACAACTACTTATCTCAACCGTAGAGGTCATCTTGAAGATAACGCCAAGATTGATTGGTCAATGGGGATGATGAACGATGGAAATATTGTAGGCGACTTTGATTCTGATCTTGTGGGAAATGGTTCTCACTCGGAAGTTAAAGTCGTTGCAATTTCAACTGGTAAGCAAGTACAAGGAATCGATACACGCGTTACGAATATGGGAAGACATACAATCGGACATATTTTGCAGCATGGTGTGATTCTATCACGCTCAACACTGACATTTAACGGGATTGGACATATCATCAAGGGTGCGAAGGGATCGGATGCACAACAAGAGAGCCGTGTTTTGATGTTGTCAACAAAGGCAAAAGGCGATGCTAATCCAATCCTGTTAATTGATGATAATGATGTAACTGCTGGTCATGCGGCTAGTGTAGGGCGTGTCAATCAGGAACAATTGTATTACTTAATGAGTCGCGGTCTCCCTAAAAAAATTGCAGAACGTCTTGTTATTCGTGGCTTTCTGGGCCCTGTATTGGCAGCTATTCCATCAAAGGCGATTGAAGAGCAATTAAGGGTAACTATCGAAAGGAAGCTTGTCGATGGTCAAAAAGATGAATAAACAACTTATTGAAGATTTTCCAATACTTGATCAAAAGGTAAATGATGAACGGTTAGTATATCTTGATAACGCGGCGACAACACAAAAACCACGCGCAGTAATTGAAGCAGTGGCTAATTATTATTATCATGATAATGCTAATGTTCATCGTGGAGTTCATACTCTTGCAGAACGTGCAACAGCACAGTTTGAAGGTGTACGTAAGAAAGTTGCACATTTCATAAATGCTCCTAGCGAGCAGGAGATTATTTATACGAAAGGAACCACAGAAGCTTTGAACTGGGTAGCTGCAAGTTATGGTAGAACTTTTGTGAAGCCTGGTGACGAGATTGTTATTTCATATATGGAGCACCATAGCAATTTGGTTCCATGGCAGATTCTTGCTAAGAAAAATGGTGCAACTTTGAAATATATTGATTTACTTTCCGATGGACAATTAGATATCGAAAGTGCCAAAAAGCAGATTACGGATAAAACTGCGATTGTGTCAGTGGCGCATGCTTCAAATGTTCTTGGAGTTATTAATCCTGTGGCAGAACTCGCTAAAATTGCGCACAAGCATGGAGCAATTATGGTGGTTGACGGTGCACAATCTACGCCACATATGAAAATTGATGTACAGGCTTTAGACATTGATTTCTTCGCCTTTTCTGGGCACAAGCTCATGGCTCCAACTGGAATAGGAATTCTTTGGGGTAAAAGTGAGTTATTAGAGCAGATGCCACCACTTGAATTTGGTGGCGAGATGATTGATTGGGTACAGTTGCAGGAGACTACTTTTAAAAAGGCACCGTGGAAATTTGAAGGTGGTACGCAAAATATTGCAGGGGTTGTTGGTCTGGGAGCAGCAATTGACTATCTTGAAAGTATAGGGATGGAAAAAATTGAAAGCTATGAGAAATCCTTGATTGCAAGCATTTTACCAGAATTGTTAAAGATTACTGGATTAGAAATTTACGGACCATTAGATCCTGCAAAACGTACAGGAATTATTTCTTTTAATCTCAAGGGATTGCATCCGCATGATGTCGCAACTGCTTTGGATATGGAAGGAGTTGCAATCAGAGCAGGTCATCATTGTGCACAGCCATTGATGGAATACTTGAATGTTGCAGCAACGGCACGTGCCAGTTTCTATCTCTATAATACGATTGAAGATGGGCAACGTTTGGTAGAAGCAATCAGGGCAACAAAGGAGTTCTTTAAAAATGGGATTGTCTAGATTGGATAATTTGTATCGTCAGATGATTTTAGAACATGCAGCGCATCCGCATCATCATGGAACGCTTGAAAATGCTGAACATCAACTTGAGTTGCGTAATCCAACTTGTGGAGATGTTTTGACTGTACAAGTTGCAATGAAGGAAGATAAGGTGTCTGATGTGGCATTTTCAGGATCTGGGTGTACAATAAGTCAAGCCTCCGCGAGTATGATGACTGATGAGGTAATTGGCAAGACACCTGCACAAATTGAACAGATGGTAATGACATTTTCGAAGATGGTTACAGGGGATTCAAAGGATAATATTGATGATATTCTGGGAGATGCAGCAATTCTTGAAGGAGTTGCACAATTTCCTGCAAGAATAAAGTGTGCAATGTTAGCTTGGAAGGCAATCTATCAAGTAATCGAAAATAGTAATGATGAATCATCTATTGGTTTGATGCGACACGATGAGTTATAGGAGGAAATTATATGACAGATGCAAGTATGCTTGGTCTGGGCGGAGAATATAAATATGGTTTTAAGGACGATATCCAGCCTATTTTGACGACTGGTGAGGGTCTTAGTGAAGAGATTGTGCGTCAAATTTCAGCAGCCAAGAATGAACCAGATTGGATGCTTGATTTTCGTTTGAAATCATTTAGACGCTATGAACAGATGGAAATGCCTGATTTTGGACCGGATTTATCTGTTCTTAATTTAGAGCATATTAATTATTTTCGGCGTGATAGTAATGGAATTGCTCGTAACTGGGAAGATGTTCCAGAAGATATCAAGAAGACTTTTGATCGCTTAGGTGTACCTGAGGCAGAACGTAAGTATCTAGCTGGTTCTTCTGCACAATATGAGTCTGAAGTGGTCTATCATAATATGCGTGACGATTTTGAAAAATTAGGAATTGTCTTCATGGACACGGATTCAGCTGTACAGCAGTATCCAGAATTAGTAAAGAAGTATTTTGGCAAGTTGATACCACCTTCTGATAATAAATTTGCTGCATTGAATTCCGCAGTTTGGTCAGGGGGAACATTTATTTATGTACCAAAGGGAGTTAGAACAGAGGTGCCAATTCAGAGTTATTTCCGCATTAATGCAGGAAATAGTGGGCAGTTTGAGCGGACATTGATTATTGTTGATGAGGGTGCAAGTGTTAACTATGTTGAAGGATGTACAGCACCTAACTATTCTGAAGATAGCTTGCACGCGGCAGTCGTCGAGGTTAACGTATTGAAGGATGCTTATTGTCGTTATACCACAATTCAAAATTGGTCGGATAATGTTTATAGCTTGGAAACAAAACGTGCCCAAGCTCTTGAGAATGGCACGATGGAATGGGTTGACGGCAATCTGGGCTCCAAGGTTACAATGAAATATCCAAGTGTATATCTAAATGCTGAAGGTGCAAGAGGAACAATGCTTTCAATCGCATTTGCGGGTAAGAATATTGTTTCTGATACCGGGGCGCGGATGATTCACAATGCTAAGAACACATCGAGTTCAATTGTTTCTAAGTCTTTGTGTAAAGATGGTGGACGTGTGGATTATCGTGGTAAGGTTCGCTTCGGTCGTGCTAGTGATGGATCGTTCTCACATGTTGAATGTGATACTATTATCCTTGATGATAAGAGTGCTAGCGATACTATCCCCTTCAATGAAATCAAAAATGGAAATGTTTCAATGGAACACGAGGCAAAAGTTTCTAAGATTTCGGAAGAACAACTTTATTATTTAATGAGTCGTGGAATTACTGAAGAGAAAGCAACTGAAATGATTATTATGGGATTTGTGGAACCCTTTACTAAGGAGCTGCCGATGGAGTACGCAGTTGAGCTTAACAGGCTGATTGAGTATCAAATGGAAGGGTCTGTTGGGTAAAATCCATAAAATAGGGCTGGGTCAAAAGTTAACTTTTGACCCAGCCCTATTTATTTTGTTCCTCATAAATATGTTCCATAAATCAAAATTCTCCGTCTAATTTAGCGTTAGTACTCAAATTTTCCTGACTTATGTGACAACTCCATTTTATTTCTCTTTAGTTTATGGATTAACAACTA
The DNA here is from genome assembly GCF_047719775.1 of Liquorilactobacillus sp. NCBI lineage: Bacteria > Bacillati > Bacillota > Bacilli > Lactobacillales > Lactobacillaceae > Liquorilactobacillus > Liquorilactobacillus sp. The sequence continues at coordinate 634 of NZ_JBDNTS010000012.1, read as the reverse complement.
TTTTACCAATTTATATTCGTATATCTATACGAAATCAAGCAGGTGCTAGTTTAAAGTTTTGATAATTTATTGTCATGAAATTAAAGCTTTAGTCTGAGTAGGAATTATACATGCTTGAAAAAAGTGCAGCAAAAAATAGGAAATATAAGATAATAACAACAATAGCTATTATAAATTGAATAAGTCCAGCGCGATTCCATGTGGACTGTACAGCTTTGAATGTTTCTATGTCTTTATAATTACCTTTTTGCCATGCCCATTCATTACCCTTAAAACCACATACAAAAATCCAAATAATATTGAAAAGTGGAATTAAACATAAAAGAGGAAGATATGTTTTGTTACCAATTCCCCAAAAAATGTTATACATAAAAGCTCCCCAATTCCAGCCTCTAACCCCTGATGGTACAACTTTATCATTTTCTTGCATAAATAAATGCCTCCCAAATAAATTCAGCTTTTAAAGTCTTCAGTTTTTGGACCTCGGTTACTAACGTTGTGAGAATAATTGTTTTAAGAGGTACACTTTCTTTTTTTAATCTTTATAACCTACTAATTTACAAAATAATTTTAACATACTTTGGTCCCCTGTCAATAAAATAGACAATTTAAATAGAGACTTTTTTGTCCTATG
>NZ_JBDNTS010000011.1:89380-89547 GCF_047719775.1 Liquorilactobacillus sp. | reverse complement strand
TGTGACACAAGTTGAGAAAATTTGAGCACTAACCAAAATTACGAACATAGCATGTCCTTTGCTACGAGTAATTTGAAGTTAGGCGGAGAATTTTGACTTGTGGAACACGTTTAATCAGAGTGTGACACAAGTTGAGAAAATTTGAGCACTAACCAAAATTACGAACA
>NZ_JBDNTS010000011.1:0-89280 GCF_047719775.1 Liquorilactobacillus sp. | reverse complement strand
TAGCATGTTCTTTGCTACGAGTAATTTGAAGTTAGGTGGAGAATTTTGACTTGTGGAACACGTTTAATCAGAGTCTGACACAAGTTGAGAAAATTTGAGCACTAACCAAAATTACGAACATATTAACCTAGTCCTTCTATATAGTAATACTACCTTCATACAAATAATATATTTCAGGATTTTTATGCGGCGTTCCATCTTCGTCTTTCCAGAAAAAGTTTTTTTGATTGACTCGCTGTAAACCCTTGTGATCATAAAATTTAAAATTAGATGAATTATCGGTAAACAAGTAAAAGTTGTTTACACCCAATCTTTGAAGATAATCATAAAAATGTTTGTACAGCTTTCCTCCAATGCCCAATCCTTGATACCCCTCCTTAACAATCAATAGATTAAGTGCTCCGCCATACTTCTTCCCACTTAACGCTAGTAATTCCTCATCAATATTCATCGTTTCCATATATTGTGCAAAAATATAATTTTTATCTTCGAATCCAGCTAACTGTAACAATGATTTTAATTGTCGTCTCTGCCAAACATATTGCAGTCTTGACCATTGTTCATGACTTGTGGCGACTATGCCCGCAACCTTACTATTGATTACTGCCACAAAAACATCATCTGCCCCGACCAGTAAATCGCATAAGAAGAATTCCGCCATAGGCTTGACCAAAGGCTTTTCAATCCATTCACGGTAATCCCATGTCTCTATAACCATTTCCAAGACTTCTTGATAATCAGCATCTTCCATTTTTCTATAAATAATTTTCTCTCTCATCTTTATACTCTCGACTTCCTGGGTATTTAAACCAATTTTCTATCCTCTATCGTACCGTAAAGTTCTCGAAAGACAAAATACTTGCTGCTTTATTTACAATATTCCTATTTTACTGTCCATTTCTTCAATGTTCCATCATTCTTTATGTTATACTGAAGGTTGAACATAAAAAAATAATTGGTGGAAATAATAATGACTCATCGTGGTTTCGCTCTATCACTCGCACCACCCCTTGCTTAGTTAGCAATTTATAGATTTATAATACAAAAAATAAAAAGGGGTTACACAAATGATTGAAGCAATTGAATTAAAAGTTGGAATGATTTTTGAAAAAAATGGTAAACTCATCAAGGTACTCGAAACTAACCATCACAAACCTGGCAAGGGTAATACAGTTATGCAGATGAAGCTGAACGATATTCGTTCCGGCTCAATTGTTCAGACTACTATGCGTCCTACAGAAAAAGTTGACCTAGCAATCGTTGATAAGAAGAAGGCTCAATTCTTATATAAGCAAGATGATATCATCTTCTTTATGGATCTAGACACATATGAACAATATGAACTACCCGCTCAACTAATTGAAGCAGAAAGTAAGTATTTAATTCCCGACTTACAAGTTCAACTAAACTTTTGCAATAATGAATTAATCGGAATTGATTTACCAACAACTGTTGAAATGACAGTTACTGAAACCGAACCAACTATTAAGGGTGCTACGGCTGCTAGTGGCGGAAAACCTGCAACAATGGACACAGGACTTATTGTCGTTGTTCCCGATTTTATCAAAAATGGTGAAAAATTAGTTATCAACACTGGAAATGGAACCTATAAGCAGAGAGCTTAGAACTTATTGTCCGTTGTTTTCCATTTACTATAATCTGTTACCTTCAAGGACTTGAATATAAAAAAAGACTTAATCGAAACATACTGACCCCCAAAAGTTAGACATAAAATCTAACTTTTGGGGGTCAGTATGTTATAGGAGTTCTTTTAGTACAAAACAAAAAGGTTTTTATTTGATTATTTTCAAATTATTAGGTTGAACTGCTTTAAACTCTTTGTGCTCCCTTAGGTATTTAGCAATCAGCTTTGGCATATCATCATCACACACACGAATACTCTTATCCATATTAAACATCGGATATTCACCACCACCAACAGCTCGATACTGACTAATCGCGACATCAATCTTATCAGTGTCTTTAAGCACCTGCTTATGGTACATAACTCTAACAACTCGCTGCCCCAGTGGTTTGATTAAATCAAAAGTGTAATCTATTCCTGAATAATAATCGTAATTATACAGCTGGACTTTAGATACATTACAACTACTTGCCATACTGATTGAACCATCTGCATGAAGTTCAAAAAAGCTGGCACACCGCTCCAGAGCTGCTCTCAAATCGGCACCACTAATTCGTTCAACTACTAATGTATTGGGATAGATATAGTTGTTCAAGATATCCCTGACAGTAATTTGTGCATCATAACCTTTGACCTCATCATTAAATAGTGCAGAACCGGCAACATCTGTCCCAGTAGCATCCATCTGGATATGATTGATTAAGTCTAAATATGCGTGTCCATGCAGCCTCGCATTCAGATGATTATGAATATGCATGTTCCCATTGACAGTTGCTACTGGTATATCCAGCCAATCTTCAATACTGTGTCTCCAGTCCATTAAAATTGCTTCTAGTTCTTGATTTACCGGTTGGTCACTTGTATTAAGAAGTTCTGCGCTTGAGCCGATTATCGCTTTATTGTCATCTAATTCTATTGAAATCTGTCCTACATTTTCGGCACGGTATCCAGGTTGAGTAGTCGGAACTCCATTAACAAGTTGTGCTATTTTTCTGTGTTGGTGTCCAGTTACTAGGGCATCGATACCTGGTACTTCGCAAAGCAGTGCATACCCCTCGTTTTCACCCGTTAATTCTTCAGTTAGTCTGCCACTACCAAGGTCTTTTTCAAAACCACCATGATAAGCAACCACTACCACATCTGCTTGCTTTTTTAAAATCGGAACATATTTTTTTGCCGCTGTAAGAGCAGAACTAAAAGTAATTCTATCAATATTTTCTGCCTTTTCCCAGTGTGGTACATACTGCGTGGTCAATCCTAAAATCGCAATTTTGATACCCGCCTTTTCAATTATTCGATATGGCTGATCAATAATTTTTTGCGCCATCTCTCCACTAATATTTGCACCTAAAATCGGATACTTTTTATTTTTCCAGGTTTCTTCAATGTACGATATTCCATAATCAAATTCGTGGTTCCCTAAAACACCTGCATCTGCATCCAGAAAATTAGTCATCATACAAAAGTCCTGATTATATTTTTTTGTTTTCCTTGTGCGGTAAGTATAATCGGTCATAGGAGAACCCTCTAAGAAATCGCCATTTTCGATGTATATGACAACCTCATCGCTAGCAGCTGTCTCCTTGATTGTCTTAATAACCTGTGCAGCCTTCAAATAACCAAATGGATGATAGTCTGTTCTACTGCTAAAATTAGTTGGAAAAATATAACCATGTACATCGCTTGTCGAGAGAATCTTAACCTTCATATGTTTAAACCATCTTCTTTCGCAATCTTCTTAAAAAACAAATTAATTAAAACATCTATAAAAAATATAACTTTTTAACTAATATTTTCAAGAAACAAAACAAAAATACCTTTAATAGTTTAATTCAATAGACACTTCATTTTTAGACCTTCGTATCTGAAATGATAGTCTCATGATCCATAATCTTGCTTAGTCGTTCTCGATTCTCAGCGATCAACAGTAGAAAAATCGTCTCCACAACGGTCATTGCTGCAACTCGCGAAAAATAATACTCCGATTGCAAAACCCTCTGTCTAACTGCCGTATGCAAATGATAGTCTGCTTCTAGGGCAATTGGTGAATCACTGCGGTTAGTAATTGCTATTATTTTCATTCCTCGTTTCTTTGCCACATCAATTTGTTTTAATAATGATTTAGATTCACCAGAATTGGAGATAACCATTAGCACATCCCTATCTGTTAGATTAAGAGTCTGCCCGATTGAAGTCTGCCATGATTCCGAACAAATTGATAAAATACCAATCTGATTAAAGCGATAAGCTGCATCCGCAACAACAGGAAACGTATTACCCTCTGCCGCAATCTGTAAAATATGTGCATTTTGAATTAATCCCATAATTTTTTTTATCGTTGGCGTGGTTACACTATTCAAAGTATTAGTAATCTCAGCATTTTTATTATCACTAATGTTAGCGATTGCTTGTTGAATATTATCAATATTAATAACTTTGTAGTAACTAGATTCATCATCGGAGACTTTCGCTAATTTAATCTTCAATTGATGAAAACCAGACAACTGCAAATTCTTACAAAATCTTGAAACAGAGGCTTCACTGACAACTGCCTTAGCTGCAAGTTCCGAAATTGTATAATTTACCGCATCTCCAGGATTTTTTAAAATAACCTGTGCAATTTTTTTGTCGGTCTGGGTCATAGCACGCAAGTTACTATATATTGTATCAACTACATTTTCGCTACTCATTAATCTCAGTCCTCCAAACAACTGTGTAAAATAGAATCAATTACATAATATCATTTATTCTTCGATGAGCGCTATCTTTTTTGGCTTCCAAACACCATAAATTGTTCCGGCTACAACTGATCCGATTATTAAAGCTAATACAAAATACAAAGGATTGTGCATCAATAAAACAACCCATAAGCCGCCATGAGGAGCTGGTACACTAACCTTCCATAATTGAGCCAGTCCACCACCAATTACAGAACCGATGATACAAGAACCGATTACTCGTAACGGATCAGCAATCGCAAATGGAATTGCTCCTTCGGTAATAAATGAAATTCCTAAGACATAGTTACTGATTCCAGCTTTACGTTCATCTTCCGTAAACTTATTTTTCCAAATTGTTGTTGCAATTGCGATTGCTAAAGGTGGAATCATCCCCCCAACCATTACGGATGCCATCATACTGCCATCACCAGTCGCTGTTAATACACCAATTGCAGTCGTATATGCCGCTTTATTCACTGGGCCGCCCAAGTCAACTGCCTGCATTCCACCAAGAATTGCTCCAAGCAAGATTGCATTTGCGGTTCCCATAGTTGTCAAAAAATGAACTAAGAACAGATTAACTACTGAGAAAATCGGATCAATTACAAAGAACATTAATGTTCCAATGATAAATAATCCTAATACAGGAAAGATAATCATTGGTTTTAATCCGTCTAATGATTTCGGTAATTTAATAAATATCTTCTTCAACAACAAAATCAAATAGCCTGCGATGAATCCTGCAATAATCCCACCAATAAATCCGGCACTACCACTTGACTTAACAATACTTGCACTCGCTTGCGTTGCCATATAGCCACCGACAAAACCTGGCATCATGGCTGGACGATCACCAATTGAAAATGCAATAAATCCGGCTAAGATCGGAATTAAGAAACTAAATGCATTTGTTCCAAGTGAGTTCAAGAATATAAAAGCAGTTGAAGTCTTCCCTAATGATTGCTCTAACAAAAATGAAATTGCCATTAAGATTCCACCACCAACAACAAAGGGCAGCATATTCGAAATTCCACTCATTAAATCTTGATAAACATGATGCCAAATTCCACCTTGCTTATTATCTTCACTTGAAGAGCTATTTCCACCCGCAACTTCAAACGTAGCAAGATTCCCAGCCAACACACGCTGAATAAGTTCATCAGGTTTCTTAATACCATCAATTACAGCAGTCTGTAGAACTTTCTTCCCAGCAAAGCGCTCCACTTCAACTTTTTTATCTGCCGCAACAATTACGCCTACAGCATTAGTAATCTCATCTGTACTTAAGCGATGCTTGACTCCCTCTGACCCATTTGTCTCAACTCTCATCCTAACATTCATTTTTTTACCAGCATCAAGTAATGCTGACTCTGCCATATATGTGTGCGCAATTCCAGTTGGGCAAGCAGTTACAGCAACAATTAAAGGTAAATCTTGAATCTCAGGCTGTTGTATCTCATTTGATTCCTTTTTGTCACTAGCTGCTTTGAATAATTGCTGAACTTCCGTTGGTGTTTTTGCTTTCTTTAAATCTGTAATCAGATTAGCATCCAACAATAATGATGATAATCCCGCCAGAGCTTGCAAATGAACATCATTAGCATTAGCTGGAGCAGCAATCATGAAGAACAAATGAACCGGTTTTCCATCAAGTGCATCGTAATCAATTCCCTGTTCGCTTTTCGCAAATAAAACAGCAGCTGCGTTTACCGCCTTATTTCTAGCATGAGGCATTGCAATTCCATCACCAATTCCCGTCGTTGCTTCCTCTTCGCGCTTGAAAATATCTTGTTCAAAAAGCTTTTTATCATTAACTAAACCATTTGCAAAAAATGAGTTAACCATTTCATGCAATGCATCTTCCTTAGTTTTTGCTTTTAAATCCATAATCATGATGTCTTTTTTCAGTATGTTTAATACATCCATTTTGAAAACCTCTTTCCCTTTTTTTTATTTAGTGAAAATAGTTACAGTCAAAATGTAACCGCTTTTTAGAAAAAAGTCAACATCTAATTTAAAGTGTTGACAAATAAATTTTCATGTAATACTATGTTCTTGTAAATTAATTTCATAAATATTTATTTTATGAAAAAAATTTAAAAAGAGGTGATTAAGTTGCCACCGATAGTCAAAGAAGCGCTTGCACTTATCAAGCCAAACATGAGTATCAGCCTAGGTGGTGGAAGTAATGTTTCTCATCTTGCTTCTGCGCTGGCTGCAAAGCCTGATTTAAATCTAACAATTTATACTCCATCTGAGCTCACAAGAAATTATTGCAAGTCACTTGGAATAAGAATTACGAGCAACGTTGGTATCAAGCATATTGATCTGGCTTTTGATGGATGCGATTCATTGGACACAGATCTTAATGCTCTAAAAAGCAATGGCGGTATTCATTTATTTGAGAAAATCAATGCTGAATTAGCTGATGAATATATCATCTTGGCCCCCCACCAAAGGGTAACAAAATTACTCAATCCTGCAGTACCACTCACACTTGAAATAGTTGATATTACAAGTTCCGCCGTGTTGCAGCGACTTGAAGAATTAAATCTAAAAGGCAGTATTAGGCTGGCAAAAGACATTGCAGGCTATGCAAGAACACCCTTAGGGAACCTCTTAATAGACTGTTACGCAAGTGATTGGCATAATATCTCGCAAGTTAACGCTATTCTCGCACAACTAAATGGAGTCGTTGCCACATCTTTCTTTGAGAATCTGGTAACACTTGGTTTAACTTTTGATGAAACTGGAAAAATATATGAATTTAGGAAGGAAGATTAATTATGACAAAATATAATTGGGGTATGATTGGTACCGGCTGGATCGCACATGAAATGGCTGACGCATTGAATGATGTTAACGGTGAGGTCTATGCCGTTGCTGATGTCAACAAGGAGATGCTGGAAAAATTTGCATCAGAGAAACACATCAAAAAAACATATACTGATGCAGATGAGATGATTAACAACCCTGACATTGATGTGATCTACATTGCCACACCGCACACATATCATTATCAATATATCAAAGCTGCTCTAGAAGCTGGCAAACACGTATTTTGCGAAAAAGCAATCACTGTTAATGCCAAACAATTTGATGAAGTTGAGGCTTTAGCAAAAGAAAAGGGCTTGATTTTAACAGAAGGACTCACCTTGTATCACATGCCTGTCTTCGATCAGGTAAAAGAAATTATTGCTGCTGGCAAATTAGGTGATATCAAATTAGTACAAGTTAATTTCGGTAGCTTGAAAGACTATGATCCAAAAAATCGTTTCTTCAACAAAGATCTTGCAGGTGGCGCCTTATTAGATATTGGCGGTTATGCAACTGCATTTGCAAGAACTTTCTTGGCAAGTCAACCAAACACAACATTAACAACAGTTAAATTCTTCGAAACTGGCGTTGATGAACAATCTGGTATTATTTTGAAAAATGATCAAGAACAACTCGCAGTGATGGCATTATCCATGCGTGCGAAACAGCCAAAGCGTGGGGTTGTTTCTGGAACAAAGGGCTACGTTGAAATCAACAATTACCCTCGTGCAACAAGTGCTGAAGTCACATATACCGAGGATGCACACGAACAAGCCAATGAAACTTTGACAGCTGGTGATGATACACAAGCTTTACGTTACGAAGTTCGTGATATGCAACGCTATATTGATAATGGTCACGATGATGGTCAACTTGCAATTTCACGCGATGTTGCTCACATTCTGGACAGTGTCCGCAATGCTTGGGGAATGAAGTATCCATTTGATTAATCAATGTAAGCTATACTTTGAACACTGAAAAAAGTAGTCTAATTCGCTAAAATTTGAGTACTAACTCGAAATTACGAACATAGCAGGCACTTTGCTATGAGTAATTCGAAGTTAGACGGAGAATTTTGACTTATGAAACACGTTTATTCTTACTAAATATAGGAGAACTGGTTTAAAAATTTAACTTTGAACCAGCTCTTTTTTAATAAGCTTTTTGATTTGACAATAAAATATTAACATGTTAAATTGTTCCCAGAAATTGGGGGTAATTAGTGTGAAGAAAAAAATTATTATTGTCGGTGCCTCTCATGGTGGACATCAGTCTATTCTTGAACTGCTTAGCCGCTATGACGATGTTGACATTACTTTGTTCGAAACGGGAGACTTTATTTCGTTTATGTCCTGTGGCATGGAATTATACTTGGAAAATAGTGTAACCAACGTCGAGGCAGTCCGCAATTTCAGGCCTGAAAGTTTTCCACAGAAAAACGTTCACATTTTGAACAACCACCAAGTCACTAAGATTAATAGCGATCAAAAAACTGTTTCTGTTACTGATTTAGAAAATGGCAAGAGTACTGAAGAATCATATGACAAACTGATTCTCAGTTCAGGTGTGAATCCTAAATCTTTACCAATACCTGGTAAAGACCTAGAAAATGTTTATTTGATGCGTGGTTATGATTGGGCAACAAAAATAAAAGCCAAATTAGAAGATCCAATCGTTAAGAACATTACCGTTATTGGTGCTGGTTACATTGGCATTGAAGCCGCTGAAGCTGCTGTCAAAGCTGGGAAACATGTAAATCTTTTAGATGTTATTGATCGCCCTTTAGGAACTTATCTTGATTCTGAATTAACAGATGTCATCAGTGAGCACCTAGCAGAAAAGGGTGTTGAGGTTCATACTGGAGTTAAAATTTCAGAATATAGCGGTCAAGGCAATCAGGTTCAAGCGGTCAAAAGCGACCAAGGTAATTTCCCAAGCGATGTAGTCATTCAAGCTGCTGGCGTTCAGCCAAATACTGCTTGGTTAAAAGGAACTGTTGATCTTGATGCTCGTGGTTGGATTAAAAATGATAAGTACCTCAGGACAAATCTTCCCGATGTATATGCCATTGGGGATGCCACATTAGCATATTCAGTCGCTGCAAATAAAAAAATTCCGGTAGCGCTTGCCACCGTTGCTCGTCGTGAGGCTCGTTACTTAGTGAAACATCTTTTTGAGAAAACTCCATCCGTTCCCTTTGCAGGAATAGTTGGTTCATCAGCCTTAAGTGTTTTCGATTATCATTTTGCTCAGAGTGGCTTAAATAGCTTCACTGCTGAGCGTGCAGGTGTTAAAATAGCTAGTTCTTTCTATGAAGATACTCTCCGTCCAAGCTATGTCCCAGAAAATAAAGTAAATCCGAAAGTTTACGTAAAACTTTTCTTCGATCCCGAAAACCATCGTCTTCTCGGTGGTGCGGTCTTATCAACATATGATATAACTGCTCAAGGAAATGTTTTAGCCCTTGCTATTTCGCAACAACTAAAAGTAGAAGATTTGGCTGAAGCTGACTTCTTCTTCCAACCAGGTTTTGATCGTCAATGGAGTTTACTCAACTTAGCTGCTCAACATGCATTAGGCGAAGTAGAATTCACAAAAAAGTAATTTATATTTAATCGAACAAAAAGATCTTCCTAAATTATGAGACTTAATTCTGATAATTTAAGAAGGTCTTTTTTTATTAACAACAAACAATGACTTAAAATATCACAGATACCTGCAAGAAACTGAATAAATCAATGAAAGAAAAAATTTCCATGTAGTTCTCTGAACTAAGCACTATTTATGGTAATTTGCGGTTATATTTTACTGTTAAACTTCACGAACAAGTTTTAAATTTTCGCGGTTATCAGCAACAAAGTGTAAATAATGCGTGAAGCACTCTTCTAGAAAAGAGATGGTTTTGGCATTTGTCAATTGGGACTGATCATCAAATTGCTGTTTAGCATTGCTCAATAAGAATTCATAACCCGGGATAACAAAGGCATTAACACCAGGAGAATTTAGAATTTGACGGAGGTTATCTTGCGCGCGTGCTGTCCCCTGGAAACCTAAAGAAGCCCCAACAACCATTACTGGCTGAGTAGTGAACGGATGTGTGGCTGCTGATAACCATTCAATTGTGCTTTTAAGTGCAGCTGTAATTGCATGATCATATTCGGGTGTAGCAATAATGATTCCATCCGCAGCAGTGAGCTGATCACTCAAAGTATAGACACTGCTTGGAACATCTGCTAGTCCAGTTTCGTTAAATAAGGGTATCTCGTCTATTTCAGCCACAGTGATAGTGGCATCGGTAATGAAGTGGTGCTGCATATATTCTAAGAGCATCCGGTTATATGAAGTTGGAGCATTAGTTCCCACTAAACCTACTAAGTTAAGTACCATTTAGAATTCCTCCTATTCCTGATTAAACTTGTGGCTTTTCTTGTCAACTACGGTATAAATAGCCATAATAACGGTTAAGATAGCGAATCCCCAACTGCACAGCATTAAGACAAAGTAAGGCTGATCATTGCCAAATAAGTTAGCAACACCATTAACTAAGGTTGGTGATAGGAAAGCACCTAAGTTAATTCCTACTAAGATAATAGAAGTTGATAAATTTGCAGAGTTAGCTGGAGCGATTTGTGCTACGCGATAAAAAGCCTGTGGAAAAACCCAACCAAAGAAAACTCCGCAAATGATAACACCAATCGTAACGACCAGAACACTAGTAGCTGTAGCAACAATCATAAAACCTATTGAAATTCCTAGTAAAGCAATTGGTAAAATAAAGTTACCGATAAATTTACTAATCTTACCAAATGGCATGCTAGCAAACATCGAAGCAGCTCCCATTCCTGCCAAAATACTTGAAGCAATTGCAGGAGTAGTAATGTGCTGTGCCGTCACAAAACTCGCTAACTTAATCGTCATCATCATGAACATTCCAAAAATGGCAAGCATTAATAATGCAAGCATAAAAACATGGACATTAGTCGATTGTTTCGGTACGTTTGTCTTCTCATTTGTCTGGTGATCAGTCGGAATCTTAACAAAAAATCCAAACATTAGTAAAGGAATCATTGCAATTAGGTAACCTGCAAAGGCAGTCTTCCAGCCAGCAAGAACGAGAATCCCTAACAGTAAACCAAAGCCTGCATTTCCTAAATTTTGTGATGTATTTTGATAACCCAACATGTCGGCTAGTTCTTGTTTTTTATAAAAACGGTACATTAAGCTAACGGCAAAGGGATTAAAGAGACCAATTCCTAAACCCATAATAAAGCGGCCAATTACAATAACCATGTAATTGGTAACGAAAACAGGAGTTAAACCGCCGATTAAGTACATTACCAAACCACTCATGATAGTCCGTTTAATTCCAAATTTTTGGGCAATCATAGTTGAAAACATAATCATTAGTAACACACCTAAGTTAGGCAGAGTTGAAATCATTTCAACTTGCGCGGTAGTCTGCTGTGTAAATGTATTTTCCATTAATGGGATAGCAACCGCTATTGATGGCGCGGTCATTGATAAAATCGAAAGCGAAAGCACTGATAGTTTAAATAACCAACCGTGTGATTTAGCATTTTCCATGAGTTAAAACCTTCCTAACCTAGTTTTTAATTAATTTATTATTTTTAGTTTTAATATATTCACTAGCACTTGTACCAGCAATTCGTCCAGATGTCCAAGTAAAACCAGAAGCCAAGCCTTCATAGGCAGGGTAGCAGTGACCTTGATAATAACCACCAGCATTAGCGCCACCCGTATAGAGACCAGGAATAGATTTGAACTTGTCATCTAGAACACTTAGATTGGTATCAACACGAACACCACCAACCGTACCTAAGTAAGCAACTTGGGCAGAAAAAGCATAGAAAGGTCCTTGTTCTACTGAATAGACGAGTGAGCGACCAGATTTTGCAAAATCAGTATCGACACGATTTTTCACATTGTGATTGTACGCAGCAACTGCCTGAGTTAAAGTAGCTGAATCCATATTTGCAGCAGCAGCTAATTCAACTAAAGTATTACCCTTAAAGGCTGTCCCAGCGGTAACGGATTCATTGGCAAGTTTGGTGAAATCACCGGGCTCAGTCCCAGCCCCTGGACCGGCTTGCGAGATTTCGAGTTGACCCCCGGTTTTAGTGAAATCATCAAGGGTTGCTTGGTCAACCACAAAATAGTACTTACCACCAACAGAGTATCCTGCATTGGCCCACTCAACAGTGTCGTAAACTACATCCTCATTAGTAAAGCGCTCACCTTTAGAACTTACCCAAAACAATGGCGTTAATAATAATTGAGTTAACGCAGAGTTGGAAAAGCCAGCTAAATGTTTCTTTGAAGTTTGTTGAGTAACTTTGGATTTAGCTAATTGGGCGGCATGAATCAAGGCAGTCCCATCAATGTTGACCCCACCTGCAGCAACGATTGCCTTAAGTCCTTCGCCATTATTAGGTACTCCTAATTGCCGCAAATTACGAGTATGCATTGTTTTTAGCAACTAAGTCACTATCACCACCAAATCCACCCGTTGCGATAATTGTTGCCTGTGCCTCAACATCAATGACCTCGCCATTAACAGTGGTTGCCTTAATCCCAATAACTTGACCAGTGCTGTCTTGTTTAATAGCCTGCATAGTGACATTAAATTCGAATTTGACACCTTCGTCAACTAGAGTTTGCTGAATACGTTCATAACTACCAGTTTTATCTTGATACATATGATAAACACCACCCTGATAGTCACTGTTACGATGAGCAAATTGTGTTGTATCAGCAGTTGCATTTAATTTAATATGCATCCCCATTTTCTCAATCCACGCTAAAGTATCAGCTGCTGAAGTAACAATTTTATGAATTAGCGGTCCATTGGAAATGTTATGGTTATAACTAGTCAACTGTCGAATAGCCTCAGTTTTGGACATGACCATCCCGCGTTCGCGCTGTTCTTTGGAGTCAATAGCGAAGAAGCCACTCGAGATTTTAGTATTCCCACCAATTTGAGGCTGCTTTTCTAGAACTAAGACCTGTAACCCATGCTCAGCGGCAGCATGGGCGGCGGCTAAACCAGTTCCGCCAGCACCAGCTACAACAACATCAGTTTTAATTAATTTGCTCATAATAATCACTCCTACATTAAGTTATGCTTATATTTTATAGTGAAATGTTGCACAATATCAGTAGAAGATATATCTTAATCTTAGGGTAAATATATCTTTTATGAAAAAGAGGAAAGCTCAAATGATAATAAATCATACAATAAAAAGTGCTATAAAGATTGATGGAATGGTATCTGAGCGTCGAAAACTGCCTTCAATTACAAGCAGTGCAGCTTATTGCTTTAAAGTTCACATGCAAATGATTGAGTGCATAGCAAGCTGTGCAGTAACATTGGGTACAACAGAAATTCCATTGCGGCCCTTTGATGTGATCTTAATTCAACAAGTCGATCAATTGCTATTCAAGGCCACTGATCAGCCAGCTGAAATTCGAATTTTTGATGAATGGCTGCAAATACCGAATCCATTAAATATGACACTGGTGGGCAATAATCCACTGATTCATGATTTAATGAACGATGTTGATTCGCAACGAAATCAATACGTAGTTTTCCGCCATCTGGAAACTAAAATTGTGCATGGATACTTGAATGTAATTGCTACTTTAGAGAATTATCCAACAGATAAGTTTTTAACATTCCAGCATGAGAGTCTACTGGGCTTGTTATATACTGAACTATTACGTGCACATCGGCAAAAAATTTCTAAGACTGACTCTTCTTTTCCTCAACGCCCTATTCGTTACGCAGGACCGGACGCACAGGCCGGTGCAATCTTCATGTACCTAACACAACATATTAATGATGTAACTTTAGTGAGTGCTGCAACTTACTTTGGATACCAGCAAAACTATTTTTCACGTTTATGTCACGCACTGTTTAATCAATCTTTCTCAACTTTGAAGACGACCTTACGGATGGAAATGGCAGCACGCATGTTATCACTATCAAGTAAAGGTATTGATGAAATCAGTACCGAATTAGGCTATAAAAATTTAACTAGTTTTTATAGCCATTTCCGCAATGAACGTGGACAGACTCCCCGTCAGTTTCGTGAAGAATACCAGCAACATATTCATCAACACTCATAATGGCTGCAGAGATACTATTTGTGTGATTAGTAATCTGATTTTTAAAATATTGCTTGTATATTTGGTCATAAAAAATACCCCATAATAATTAGATTTTTACCTAACTATTATGGGGCATCTCACTTGTAGTACACTCTCTACTTTTTTAATCAAGTTTTTAATTCTATTTTTATACTCATATGTTCCATAATTCAGATTAATACTATTATTTTTTGTCTTTTTCTTCAAAATATTGCTGTAATCTTCTTAATTCACTTACCTGTGACTCAATAGACCCTAGCATCTCTGTTTGGATTTTCTGGATTTGCAATAAATTTGGCTGATCTTGTTGAATTAAGTGATCAATTTTTGAATGCAGAACCCTAATCTCTTCTTCTGACTTCTGATTCACTTGATAATCATTACGTGATTCCAGTCGATCATACTCGGATGAACGATTTTGACTCATCATGATCAATGGTGCCTGAATTGCAGCGACCATACTTAAAAAAAGATTCAGTAAAATAAATGGATATTGATCAAAATGTACACCGAACCAATGAAATACATTTAAAAGTATCCAGAAAATCATGATTCCAATAAAACTTAAAATAAACGACCAGCTACCACCAAAACGTGCAACTCCATCAGCAATTCTTTGTCCAAAAGTCATAGAGTTTTCTAATTGCTTACGTACATCTATTACTTGATAGGCATCATTTTCCATCACACGCGTTAGTTTTCTAGTTAACTTATCGTTTTGCCGATAATCTTTTTCAATCATCTGATCCATCTTTTTTACACGATACTGCACTAGATGCTCACTGCAAATAAATTGGCTGTCAGCAGCTTTCGGATAGTCTCGTCTTATCAGTGCTCGCAGAGAACCATCCAGATCTTTTAGAAAAACCCCGTCCACCAAATCATACTCTTTTTGATCTACAAGACATTTTAGCCCATGCTCCATATTTTTTTCCATTGATAATTTCCCCTCAATTGAATTATTTTAGGCGCCTATATTGCGAGGGAACGTAATCATCAGCACCACTAACCATTGCTTCGTCACTACTATTTATAGTACATCTATGACTATCTGACATTTCCCTCACCACACTTTCTAAAATTCCTGTTGATTTGATACACATTTACCATAGCGATTTATTGCAGAAGTGTCAATCATCTACTTGAACTATAAATTTTTTTTAATACCTAAACAACAAATTATTCTCTAAATATAATTCATTTAAAAATTAAATTGTACGTAATAACTATAAAATATAATTAATTATTTATAGTACTACTTGTTGTCTCCTGCTTAATTTCTTATAATTCTGATGCTATGTAATCTAATTAATGTAAAAGAGGAACAATTCTTATGAGAAGTTTTCAAAAGCACCTATTAATTGGCGGGTGTTTATTTTCGTTTTCAATATTGCTAGTGCTCCCGCAATATTTTTCCGGTGGAATAATTTTAGGCCCTGACTTTTTATTTCATTATAATCGTTTTTATGACACCGCTATGCAAATAAAAACTGGTAACTTTCAATATTTTATTTCTACATATGGATTCCAGCAATCTGGCAGAATTGTTAATGCCTTATATGGTCCAATATTTGCTTACTTACAGGGATTATTACTATTATTATCAAAAACTTGGTACAATTACCAAATTTTTTCGCGCCTTCTCCTAAATATCATTGCAAGTTTCTCTATGTATTTCTTACTGCGCACAGGCCATATCAGAATTCGCGTAGCGGTTCCCATAGCCTGCTTTTATTTAACAACTTTTTCCATCCAGGATTGGACGTTTCGCCAAGGCTTCACAAGCTGGGGAGCCGCAATCACTCCACTTGCGCTAATTCCAGCCTTCAAATACGTCATAAACCATGAGATAAATAGTATTAAACTTGCCTTATGTGTCGCCTTGCTTCTCCAGGTTCATGTCTTAAGTACTATCCTTTTGGTAATAACCTACATTCCTTTTTTTGCCTATGGACTATTGAAATCAACAAGTCTAAAAAAAGATATTCTTAAAATTAGTAATGCCATCTTTTTATTTTTACTCCTAACAATGAATATCTGGACTGTCTTACTCGCTATTACACATTCAAATAATTTAATATTGCCTTTTACAAACAGGCATATGTATTCATACTCTGTTACAGAGCGCGGCAGTTATTGGCTTTTTACTTCAATCCCCCTCACAGTAATCATAATATTTTTGTTTTATCATTCTATAAAAAAGTGGAATAATTATCCACCATTTATTAAAAGCTGCAGCATAAATTTTTTTATATTTTCACTTCTCTCTACCAGTCTTTTCCCTTGGTATTTAATAACTAAATACCAAATAAAAACACTTGAGATTTTTCAATTTCCCTTCCGCTTTTTTGTGATTGTAACAATTTTTGCATGTATTTTATTCGCATACTTTCTGTCAAATCAATTATCTAAGGGCAATGATAAACAAGTTTACGTTATTATTTTACTCGTTGTTTTTGTAGGATTTTCTCAAACCATGACTTTATTAAATAAAAAATATGAAAAGTGGATGACTAGTAATCGCCCACTTAAAAATCTAAGTACACTTGTTTTTAATTCTAAGAACGACAGCCGGATTCACAATTCACTCTATTCCACAGATCTCACTTCATTATTGAATCTAGTTCAGAAAAAAACACCCGATTATTTGCCTAGTTATCACGGTAGTACTAAGAAAAATTACGAATTGTATGGTCATTATATTATTTCTGACAATTCACGTTTCACAAAAGCCGTGCATAATAATACATTAGTTATCACTTGGTACGGTAAAAAGAAAAAAATAATTAGTATTCCTATAATAAAATATTACAATACATGCCTTATTTTAAATGGAAGAAAAATAATGGAAAGACGTCGCCAATACTGTGTAACAAAAATTGGAACACCTCTTGTAACACAAAAGAAGGGGAAAAATACGTTAGTTGTTAGCTATAACATTGGAAATTGGTTCCTGCCCATCATGTATCTTATTATCATCACATGGATTAGTTGTCTAACTTATATTGTACTGAAATTATTTAGAAGATTTAAAAAATAAACTACAGATTCGACAAAAAAGAATTGATAAAAATTAGTACAGACTAAATTTATCAATTCTTTTTTTATTTTTAGCATTAAAAATGAAAGCTTTATTTTATTATTTTAAACCCATTACAATTACTTATTTCTATTGAGTTCACGTTTTCTAAGATAAGGTAACAAGAATCCTACTCCAAACAAAACGAAGACAGTGATAAAGTTCATTATCAATTGATAATCGAATGACTTAGTCCCATAATCAGCATCCTGCGGAATAAAGCCTAGCGTAGCACAAACAAATGTGAATAAAAAACACCAGCCACCGACAATTAATGCAATTTTACGATTCCGAATAAATATGTAATTTGAATGGAATTCCTTTTCGCGCCATCTCATTGCTAAAAATGCAAAAAACACCCAACAAGTTTTATATGGTGAAACTATTCCGTTGATATTCAATAGCCAATTATAGATAGTATTGATATTTGGTAGAGTTCCCGTCAACAATAACAAAAATAAACTCAATCCTGTAGTCATCAAATATGAATTGACTGGTAACCCCTTTTTATTTTTCTTAGTTAACCAGCTTGGCATAAACTTATCAGCCACATCTCCCGCAAAAACACGGCTTGATGCATCCAATAAAACCGCTAATTGTGCCATCATGAAGATTGCTTGCACAATCGCAAAGAAATACATTAAAAACTTGCCTAATCCAAGTTCTGTACCAAGCATTGAAAAAGCATAATATGGCCCATTCATCTTAAAATCATGTGGAATAGCATTTGCATTGAAAAAGACTGCTAATGACAATGTTCCAAAAATGGTTAAAAATGCTGTCATTAACGCTAACAACCACATTGCCTTGGGAAATTCATGTTTAGGATCACGCATTTGAACTATATATGGAGCTGCTAGTTCGGCACCTGACATCGCAAAAATCAGTAGTCCTGTGGTCGAGAAATATTTCAAGCTAAAATTTGGCATAAAAGCTCCCCAGTTAAATGGCTGTGTCGCAATACGAGTTCCGTGCATCAATGCATACCCTGCAAGTAAAACAAACAACATTGACATAATAAACATTGCACCACCACCGATTAGCGACAATGCTTCTAAAGAATTTTTAATCGCGTTTTCTAATAGAATAAATATTAGTATTATGGCAAAAGTCAATAGGCCAAATTCAAACGTGGACATCTTATTGCCTAAGGTGTTATTTCCAAGAACCATCCAACTAAATGAAACAATCACCGAATTAGAAACATCCACTATGTACGGAACACTTTGAATCCAGTACATCCACGAAGTCCAGTAACCTAGTGTGTCATTACCGCTCCGTCTTACCCAAGAAGCTAATCCCCCACTTTGATTGTCAAAAGTCAGACTCAATTGACTGACGATTAGTTCATATGGGATTACGTAGGTAAATAATAGGAAGATCCAAGATACAACAACAGAAAGTCCCTGATTTTGGTATGGGTAAAAAATATTTTCAAAACTAATAATGGTTACAAAATCTAAAAGTGCGATTACTGGCCAACTCATATAGTTTTTTTTGGACTGTAAAAAATTATTAGGCATAATTATTCCTCCAATGGGGCTGAATCAAAAGTTAAATTTTGATTCAGTTTCTTTATTTATTTCGTATAAACGTGTTTCATAAGTCAAAATTCTCTGTCTAACTTCGAATTACTCATAGCAAAGTACTCGCTGTGTTCGTAATTTCGAGTTAGTACTCAAATTTTCCCGACTTATGGCACACTCCCATTTGGTGGCTTATGCAAGGTTGTTGCTATTTCTGAACACAAGAAGGTTATCCTCACTTAATCTAAAGTCGACTAACGATTAGTCACAATTAAGTATTTTAAAACAAATAGTTAAAGAAATAAAGAGGGATTGTCTTTAAAGAAAGTTCTGCCATGATATTTTAATCGACTTCCTGATTATTAGTTTCAGGTCCAAAAAAATATACAATCACTGCAGCGATTATCGCAAAAATACTTATTACAATAAAAATCATTGTAGTATTTGAAATACTCAACAACCATGCAACCCCAAGTGGCATCCCTACAGTTATTAACTTAGATAAACCATTGGCAATCCCTGCCCCGCGAAAGCGATACTTGGTTGTAAATAATTCCGAAACATAAACACCAACCACCGATGCCATTAAGATATAAAAACAAGTAGTCAACAGGAATCCAAGTACCATAACAGTTACTGAATTAGTCTGCTGTGAATAAATAATGCCTAAGACTGCTGCAAAAATAAAGGCGGTGACAATCGTTGGCTTTCTGCCAACCCTATCCACTAATTGCGCACCCAAAAATGCACCTGTCGGGGCTCCCAGCAACATCACTGTCGTAAATCCTAAAGAAGAAACAATGTTAATTCCTTGCTTAACCAAAAGTGTTGGCACCCAAGAGGTAAACGTATATTGGCAGACAATTGTTGCTGAAACAGCAACAATTGCAACAAGAAGATTACGTCCAAAATGACTATTAATTTCAGCAGCAGCCACGGTACTATTTATCTTGGAATTAATTTGGGCTTTGCTTACTCCTTCATCTTTCATCTCGTTTTCAATCTCATTAATAACATCTTGAGCTTCATCTATTCGACCATGTGCAATGCTCCAACGAGGTGATTCAGGTAAACTGCGACGAAAATACCATAAGATTAATGCAGATATTCCAGAAATAATAAACATTATTCTCCAAGTAAAATGTGGAATCAATAATGTACACATCAACATTGTGATTGGAGCTCCACAATTAGCGATAAATGAAGTTAGTGCACACCATTTTCCACGACTCTTGACTGGTGCAAATTCATTAATCATTGCATATCCGGTAACTATCTCAGTTCCTAATCCAATACTTGCAAGCAAGCGGCAAGCAATTAAGAAGTACATATTAGGTGCGAATGAACCAATCAGGGTAAAAGATCCAAAGACAATCAAGTTCAGCTGATATGCTTTCTTTCTCCCAAAAAAGTCTCCCACTATTCCTGCAAATACCGATCCTAAAAACAAGCCGAAAAAACCAACTGCTAAAAAAATTGAGTTAAGTTTCAATGTTGACCAATTTGTTTCCAACAAATAGCTGCTTACTCCACTCGCTAAGTACACATCAATCGCATCTAGAAACATACCAGCTGAAACTAAAATAAAAATCTTATAAAAAGTTGTTGTTGGTTGTATCTGATTCATTCTTGCCTTTAATTGCCATGCTTTTTTATTATCTTGTATATTTTTTGAACTGATTGTTTCTTCCATATATACTTTCCTCTCTATTCAAAAATTGGCATATTTTTTTCGAAATCACTTATTTTTTCTTCTTGTCTCAGTGTTAATTCAATATCGTCTATTCCAGCAATAAATTTCTGTTTCCATGTTGCATCTATCTCAAATGCGTACATTTTATCTTGCCAAATTACTTTTTGCTGTGGTAAATCAATTGTAATCTTGTCATCAGGCGCTAACTGCGACAAAATATCTCTTGTACTCTGTGGCAAAATAATTGGTAATATTCCATTCTTTGTACAATTCATAAAGAAAATGTCGCTATATCCGCCGGCAATTATAATTTTGAATCCCCAATCTTTGAGGGCCCATGCTGCATGTTCGCGTGAAGAACCACACCCAAAGTTATCACCACTAATTAGAATCGTTGCATCCTGATGTTCTGGTTTATTTAATATAAAGTCTGGGTTAGGTGTTCCATCGTCTAGAAAGCGCCAATCATGAAAGAGATGCTGACCATAACCTGTTTTTAAGATGTTCTTCAAGAACTGCTTCGGAATAATTTGATCTGTATCAATATTATTGTTCATCAAAGGAATTGTTGTCCCTTTGTGGATTGTGATTGCTTCCATATTAGATTGCCTCCTTTTGGCGAATGTCAACAAAATGTCCATGAATTGCTGCAGCTGCAACCATTGCCGGACTTGCAAGATGTGTTCTTGCATTTTTACCTTGCCGACCTTCAAAGTTACGATTAGTTGTTGATGCACAGTGAATTCCAGCTGGAATTTTATCTGGATTCATTGCCAAGCATGCTGAACACCCTGGTTCGCGCCATTCGCACCCTGCATTCTTAAAAATCTGATCTAATCCTAATTCTTCAGCCGCATTCTTAACCGCTCTTGAGCCTGGAACAATCCATGCAGTTACGTTTTCTGCAATATGATGGCCCTCCATAACGTGGGCAGCCTCTTGAATATCTGCCAGGCGGCCATTCGTACATGATCCAATGAAAATCCACTGAATTGGGATATCTGTTGCCTTAATTGCTGGCTTTAAATCCATGTAATCGTATGCCCGCTGCACATTCATATCTGTAATCTTTGGTAAATTTGCATTTACTGGAACTGCCATTGAAGGATTAGTCCCCCAAGAAACATAAGGTGCTAATGTACTAACATCAAATTCAATTACAGTATCATAGTCAGTAATATCATCCGTATAGAACTGTCGCCAGTATTCAATAGCTGTATCTAGATCTTTAGGTGCATACTTCCGACCTTTCAGATATTCAAAGGTTGTTTGATCTGGGCGCATCATTCCCATCTTTGCTCCGCCTTCGATTGCCATATTACAAATAGTCATTCGATTTTCCATCGACAACTGCTGTACTGTTTCGCCAAAGAATTCGACTGCATGTCCAGTTCCAAAATCAACACCATTTTGTGCAATTAATGCCATAATAATATCCTTTGCAGCGACTCCTTCTTGCAGTTTCCCGTACAAATGAATTCCCATTGTTTTAGGCTTAAGTTGCCAAATTGTCTGCGTAGCCAGCACATGTTCAACTTCAGATGTTCCAATTCCAAATGCAATCGAACCAAATGCTCCATGGGTTGCAGTATGTGAATCCCCGCAAACTACAATTTGTCCAGGCTGCGTTAAGCCAAGTTGTGGCCCGATTACATGGACAATTCCTTGCTCTTCATTCCCCATATCTGCCAAACGAAGTCCGAATTCTTTGCAATTTGTTCGCAGTGTTTCGATCTGTTTGCGTGAAATCTGATCCTTAATATTGAAAATGTCTTTCGTTGGTACATTATGATCCATTGTTGCAAAGGTTCGATCAGGTCGTCTCACAGTTCGCTTATTCGTTCTCAACCCTTCAAAAGCTTGCGGTGATGTAACTTCGTGTACTAGGTGCAAGTCCACATAAATTAATTGCGGTTCTCCTTTTTTTCCACTAACTACATGTTTCTCCCAAAGCTTGTCAAATAATGTTTTTCCCATTCTATTTCATCCTCTCAAATTCTCAATTATTCGTGCTGTAACTTCCTTGGTTGTCGCTTCACCGCCAAGATCTGGTGTTACACTCCCCATTTCAATAGTTTGTTCAACTGCGTTTGCAATTCTATCAGCTATCTCGTATTCTCCAAATGACTCTCGAAGCATCATCTCAATACTTTGAATCATTGAGATTGGATCCGCAATTCCTTTCCCAGCAATGTCAGGCGCTGAACCGTGAATTGGCTCATATAGACTCGGTCCATTAATACCTGTACTCATAGAAGGAATTGTTCCAAGTGATCCTGTTAAGACTGATGCCTCGTCGCTTAAAATATCTCCGAATAGGTTTGCCGTAATAACTACATCAAAGAAACTTGGACGCGTAATAATTTTCATTGCCGCAGCATCAACGTAACAGTAATCAACAACAACTTCTGGATAATCATTGCTCATTTTCTGTGCCACTTGCCGCCATAATTTTGAAGTAGCTAACACATTGGCTTTATCGACAACCGTCACATGTTTCTTGCGGTGCATACTCATTTCAAAACCTATATGCATGATTCTTTCAATCTCTTCCACCGTATAACTTGAAGTATCAACTGCTGCATGCTCATCTTGCCTCCTAGGAGTTCCAAAATATATTCCACTTGTCAGTTCTCGCACAATTACAAAGTCAGTATTTTGAATTACTTCGGCTTTGACTGGAGACTTTCTAGCTAAGACTGGATTAATCTTAGTTGGACGGATATTTGCGAATAATCCAAGTTTGTTTCTAATTGTTAATAAGCCTGTTTCTGGCCTAACACTTGCCTTATCCCACTTAGGGCCGCCAATTGCACTGAGCAAGATTGCATCAGAACTTTTGCAGCCTTCAATAGTACTTTGTGGTAATGGCTCGCCACAGCTATCAATTGCTTCGCCGCCAAAACGATACTTATGTATTTGATATTCAAACCCTGTTCCTTGTTTAGCTGCTTTTAATACCTCAAGTCCTGCAGCCATTATCTCTGGTCCAATATAATCGCCTTGCAAAACTGCAATTCTTTTTATTTTCATTAAATTTGTTCCCTCCGCTTATTTTCAATTGATTCTACTCAGACAAGAAGGTTGGGCCAGAATGACCTAACTTCTCTATTTATTCCGTATAAACGTGTTCCATAAGTCAAAATTCTCCGTCTAACTTCGAATGACTCATAGCAAAACACTCGCTATATTCGTAATTTCGAGTTAGTACTAAAACTTTTCCAACTTATGTCACACTCCCAGACAAAAAGACGCCTCATTCAATATAGAATGAGACGCCTTCCTCCCGAGCCCCATTCCTATAACGGTAAATAGGACTCGACTAATAATGTCAGAGTCCTGGGTCATAGTAGTAGGGCAAATTCAATTGTGAAACTATTACACATACTATTATTCATGGTTAGGACTCCTTTCGTTTAATTTAATAATAATTTAACGCGATTTTCATACGTTGTCAATGGAAATTTGCAATAAAGCTTAATAATAATAAAAAAATTCTTAATTTATAAAATTTAAAATTAATAATAAATAGTTGCTTCACAATGTTTACTTCTTACATTGCTCACACTTCGATTCCCAAAAAATTGGCAACTTGTTCAACATCTTTGTCTCCCCGTCCAGAGATATTAATTATTACAATTTGATCTTTATTCATCTTAGGCACAATTTTTACCGCTTCTGCAACTGCGTGTGAACTTTCCAATGCTGGAATTATTCCTTCAGTCTTAGATAACAGAACAAATGCATCGATTGCTTCTTGATCTGTAATTGCATCATACTGTGCTCTTTTCGTATCCTTAAGATAAGCGTGTTCGGGTCCGACTCCAGGATAATCAAGTCCAGCAGAAATTGAGTATGCCGGTAACACATTTCCTTGCTCGTCTTGCAGGACATATGTTTTCATCCCATCCGAAATTCCAACAGTTCCGTTTGTCATCGTAGCTGCATTATCTGGTGTAGCAACACCTTTGCCTGCTGCTTCGGCGCCAAATAATTTAACTTCAGGATCATTAATGAATTCTGCGAAAGCTCCAATTGCATTCGACCCCCCACCAACACAAGCAATTATTGCATCTGGCAATCGCTTTTCTTTTTCCAGAATCTGCTTACGAGCTTCTTTACTAATGACACTTTGAAAATCTTTAACAATTGTTGGATAAGGATATGGTCCAACAGCCGAACCTAATACGTAGAAAGTGTCATCTAAATGTTGTGCAAAATGACTAAAAGCAGCATCAACAGCATTCTTCAAAGTCCCATTGCCCTCATTAACAGAATGGACCTTAGCACCCAATAAGTTAATTCTAAAAACATTTAGTTTCTGCCTGCGAACATCTTCTGCTCCCATAAATATTTCACAATCCATCCCAAATTTTGCTGCCGCTGCTGCAGTAGCTACCCCATGCTGACCAGCACCAGTTTCTGCAATGACCTTTGTTTTACCCATTCTTTTAGCAAGAAGAATCTGTCCAAGAACATTGTTTAATTTATGGGCTCCTAAATGATTTAAATCCTCTCTTTTTAAATATACTTTTGCACCACCCAATTTCTTAGTTAATGATTCAGCAAAATAAAGTGGTGTTTCGCGCCCAGAATAATCTTTTAAATAATATGCTAATTCTGCTCTGAATTTCTTATCATCTTTATACTTTAAATATGCGTCTTCTAGTTGTTGCAATGCACCTGCAACATCGGCAGGAACATATTGTCCACCAAAAATTCCGTAATATCCCTTTTTTGTTTGTAATCCTTTTTTTTCTGTCATAATAAAAAACTCCTTTTTATTTTTTATAAAAAGAGAGTCTCGTCCAATAAAAAAACTGACCACACATAGGTATGCATGATCAGTCCTTGAATAAACTGTATCCGGCATAGACTCTCTCAAAACTACAAAAGTAATTAAGCAAGTCTATGTCCATAAAAAACACCCGACCTGCCCTAGCTACGCCAAAGTTGCCATGTTTGAATGTTTAAAATCATAATACAGTCATCCTTTCCGTTATTAATTGCTAATTATTATCACTTTATTCTAACCAAAAGTCAAGTGCTTTATTATTTTTATAAAATTTTTTATTATGAATTTTTGTGTACTAAAAAATTTTTAATACTGAACACTTGATCTTAAAAATATAGTAAAGCGCTTATGTTTTATTGTCTTGTATCATCCAAATATCCTTACTACCTCTGTTATATTTGATTTATTGTGAAATTAATTGAATACAATATAGTTTCGAATAAATTATTAATGGCCCTTATTATTTACGATTAATATGCTACAATTATTTTTAATTACATGTATGTGATATAATTGGCATATGATATTAAAGGATAGAGGGAGATTAAATGAAAATTAGATTAAAACTTTTTTTTGCATTATTTTTTGCAACTTTAGGGATGTTTGCCTGGCACGCTCCACAGGTACACGCTGCCACGACTTATACAATTGGTACAGATGTTACCTTTCCCCCATTTGTTTATGCAAATTCCAATAACAAATATGTAGGGATCGATATGGAATTAATCCGCTCCATCGCCAAAGAAGAAGGTTTTAAAGTCAACATAAAACCACTTGGATTTAATGCAGCTGTTCAGTCCCTCAGTTCTGGGCAGATTGATGGCGTTATCGCTGGAATGACGATTACTGATGAACGTAAGCAAACGCTCGACTTTTCTACCCCTTACTATGAATCTGGAATTGTAATGGCAGTTGCTCCTAGTAGCAAGATTACAAGCCTTAAGGGATTAAAAGGGAAAACCGTTGCTGTCAAAACCGGTACACAAGGTGCTACATATGCAAACTCAATTAAAGACAAGTATGGATTCAAAATCGTCACTTTTGATGATTCTGATAATGTCTATAACGATGTTAAAACAGGTAATTCTGCCGCATGTTTCGATGATAGTGCTGTACTTAATTATGGCGTTAAAACTGGTTTAGGTCTAAAAATCGTTACGAAACCTACCGATGTTGGAAAATACGGATTTGCTGTTAAAAAAGGACAAAATCAAAAATTACTAAAGATGTTCAATGCTGGATTGGCTAAACTAAAGAAAAATGGCAAATACGATCAAATTATCAAGAAATATACTGGTAAAGCAGCCACAACCAAGACAAGTAAATCAAACTCTGAGGGTAGTACTTTCTTCGGCCTTTTGCGCCAAAATCAAAAAGCTATCCTAAGCGGAATCTTAGAAACCCTTAAGTTGACAATTGTCTCCATCATTTGTGCAACGATCTTTGGAATTCTTGTTGGATTACTTGGTGTTTTACCCAACAAATTTGCACGCGGCATCTCTACGACAATTGTTTACATTTTTAGAGGTTTGCCTTTGCTAGTACTCGCCTTATTCATTTATAATGGTGTTCCTAGTCTAACTGGTACCAAGATTCCAGCTTTCGTAGCTGGTATTATTACTTTGACTTTAAACGAAGGTGCTTACACTGCCGCATTTGTTAAAGGTGGGATTGAAGCTGTCGATATTGGACAGATGGAAGCTGCGAGAAGTCTAGGGCTACCTTTTGGTAAAGCAATGGGCAAGGTTATCCTACCGCAAGGTATCAAGATAATGATTCCTTCATTTATCAATCAATTTATTATTACTTTGAAGGATACCTCGATTCTATCGATTATCGGAATTCTAGAATTAACTCAAACCGGTAAGATTATTATTGCTCGTAACCTTGAAGGATTTAAAGTCTGGGCCATCATTGCGGTAATCTATCTTTTAATTATTACATTGTTGACATTACTATCTAAGTGGGTTGAACGGAGGATTAATGACTAATGGCTAATTTAAAAGTAGATGTAACAGATTTGAATAAAAGTTTTGGTGATAACCATGTTCTTAAAGGAATTGATTTCAAAGTTGCCAATAATGAGGTTGTCGTGTTGATAGGGCCATCTGGTTCTGGTAAGAGTACACTTTTACGCTGTTTGAACCGACTTGAGAACCCTACTTCTGGGAAAGTATCAATTGATGGAAAAGATATCAGTAATACTAAAACCAATATTGATCAAGCTCGTGAAAATATTGGAATGGTTTTCCAGCATTTTAATCTCTTCAACAATTTAACAGTTGGTCAAAATGTCGAATTAGCTCCCGTTGAATTAGGTAAGCTTTCAAAAGAAGATGCTGCTGCACAAGCAAAAAAATTGCTTACAACTGTCGGACTGGAAGACAAGTATTCTGCTAAACCACAATCTCTTTCTGGGGGACAGAAGCAGCGTGTTGCAATTGCACGTGCACTTGCAATGAACCCCGACATTATGTTATTCGATGAACCAACATCCGCACTTGATCCTGAAATGGTCGGTGATGTCCTAGAAGTAATGAAGAAGCTCGCAAAAGAAGGAATGACCATGGTCGTTGTCACCCATGAAATGGGCTTTGCAAAAGAGATGGCTGATCGTGTGGTCTTTATGGCAGATGGTGTCGTTGTAGAAGAAGGAAAACCAGAGGCTGTATTCGATCATCCAAAAAACGAACGAACAAAAGCATTCTTAGATAAAGTTATCAACGTATAAAAACAAGATTAACGTGCATAAACCGGATTAGACGGAAAAGTTATAGTAAATTTATGCGTAATCAATTAATCACTGGGGTTGAATCAGAAGTTAAATTTTGATTCAACCCTCTTTTTATTAAAAATAAATATATCTCATAAGTCAAAATTCTTCATCTAATTTTAATTTCTAAATTATAGCGCATTCCTTTTTTCTTTAAAAATTCATGTTTTATTTGAAAAACAAGCAAATATCATTTCAAAAAAAATCTTATCTTTCTTCTAAAATAATATATAGCTTATGCTTCAAATATATTTATTTAGAAAAGGGGTTCCTTTTGATTAATACTACTGCTACACAAAAACGTCGCCATTTGTATGAAATTGATTTTATGCGTATCTTTTTTACTCTTGGTGTATTATTTAATCATACAGTTAATAAATTCACTTCAGCAATGACAGACGGTAATACTTACTACACTGTACGCAGTGCGCGTGTCATGTTCCACTATACTAGAATGGGATTTATTTTTATCAGCGGCATTGTTTTAACTTTGACATACTTTAAAAAACATGATTGGTCAAAATTCCTCAAAAAAAGATTTGGTGGCAGCCTCTGGCCTTACCTAGCATGGAATGCACTCTTATTGACTTTAATGATAATGATTGGTAATCCGAATTATTCACTTGATTCATTTGGCAGCAAATACTTCACAATTGTGATGCACGGAAGTAGTTTTTATCTTTATTATATGCTGCTTGTAATGCAACTATATCTACTATTTCCTGTAATTGTTTATCTTTTTCAACACTTTGCAAGACACCATTCACTGATTCTATCAACCAGTTTCACTATCCAACTGTTGACAGACTTTTGGATTAAATACGTTATGAGTCAAACCGATACCAGCTCTTGGCCTTATTGGATTAAAGCGGTCAGCATCAATATCTTTGCATATCAATTCTATATATTTTTTGGTGTTTATACTTGGCTATATCACGAAAAAGTTTATGCATTTCTTGAGCGGCATATTAAGCAGTTAATAATTCTCGCTATCACAATGGCCTTTGGTATGATTGCTTATTACCGTATCTGGAACCAGCAATACTTGCAGCTAGATAGCGATCACGCCCTATCTCTTCATCAACCTTATATCGTATGCTATGATATTGTGATGCTTAGCCTAATCTTTTGGATTGGAAAAAAATATGCACAACGCCAAGCTCGTGGTTTGCCAAATTGGTTACAATCACTAATGGATCGAGCTGTTAAAGTCAGCTTTGGTATGTACTTGAATCAAACAATCGGTCTCTTGATCGTAAATTATATTTTAAGTACCCTTTCACTGCCAAACTGGTTACTATTGATACTCATCCCTGTTGGATGGCTTCTTGTTGTTTTTATCTCATTTGAACTTGCATGGATTTGTTATAAAGTTCCCCCCTTAGGATTTCTAGTAGGACGTCCCAATTGGCACCCACTTAAAAATAGCAAGCTCTCTGTATTTAAAAAGATTTCTGCTTCTAAAGAATAAAAAATTCATTGAAATGGAGTCGCAGTGCCATACTATCATCCTAGCTTCTTTCACTGTATAAATCCTAAATCTAGAATTCAAATCTTGTCTTATGAAATCTGTTTATTCGTAATAAATAAAGGAACTGCGCCAAATTATACTTTTGAAGTGCACATAGTAGTTAGACAAAAATCTAATTATTATGCGGCACTTCATTTTTGGCGTAATTCCTTTATTTTAATCTTATAATTTATAATTAATTATAGTTTTTCACCATTCGTTGCAATGACTTCCTTGAACCAATAAAATGAGTCTTTACGAATTCTCTCTAAACTACCATTGCCGTCATCATCTTGGTCAACATAGATGAAGCCGTAGCGTTTCGACATTTCAGATGTAGAGGCACTAATTAAATCGATTGGCCCCCAAGATGTATACCCCAGCAACTCAACCCCGTCTTTTATTGCTTCTTTCATCTCAACAAGATGCTTACGCAAATAATCTATCCGGTAATCATCATGAATTTTTTTATCTGACGTCAATTCATCAATCGCTCCAAGACCATTTTCTACAATAAATAATGGAACTTGATAGCGATCCCATAGTTCATTCAAAGAAACTCTGAGCCCGACTGGATCAATTTGCCACCCCCACTCACTAGAAGCTAAATATGGATTAGTTTCTCCAAGCGCAAAGTTTCCTGTTGACTTAGTAATATCATCAGCATCCGATGTGACAGTTGACATGTAATAACTAAAGCTCAAAAAGTCGACCTTTCCTTGTTTCAATGTTTCTTCATCATCTGCTGCAAAATCCAATTCAATTCCATTTTCATAGAAATAGCGATTCATAAACCTAGGATATTCGCCTCGTACTTGGACGTCAGTGAAGAAGAGGTTCAATTGGTCTTGCAATTGAGCAGCTCGGACATCATTAGGTGCGGGTGTCTTAGGATATGTTTGCATCCTTGCGAGCATTGATCCAATTTTTGCTTCAGGGTCAATTTCATGACACTGTAACACAGCCAATGCACTCGCGATAAATTGGTGATGCAAAGACTGATAGCGTAACTGCATCTTTTGTTCAATGGGTAGTTCTTCATCAAGAGCCCCAGTTCCATTAAATCCCCAAACGGCTGCATTAATTTCATTGAACGTCAGCCAATATTTTACTTGTCCTTTATAACGCTCAAACAGTACCTTTGTGAATTTTGTGAATTCAGTAATCGTTTTTCGTGCTGCCCAACCATTATTTTTTAAAGTTAATCCAAGCGGCATTTCATAATGTGAGATCGTCACAACCGGTTCTATTCCATATTTTTTACAAGCTTCAAAAACATGATCATAGAATAAAAGTCCTTTTTCATTTGGCTCATTTTCATCACCATTGGGGAAAATTCTACTCCAAGCAATTGACAAACGATAGGCTTTAAAACCCATTTCTGCAAAAAGTTTGATATCTTCTTCATAATGATGATAGAAATCAATTCCGCGTCGCTTAGGATAGGTTGACGTACTTGAATCCGCGATAGCTTCTTTTAATGATTGTTTAGTTACCTCATTCAGCGTAAAATTTTTACGACTAGTTGCTCGCTTAACTACTTCGGCTGTTGAAATTCCCTTACTATCAATATTCCAAGCACCTTCTACCTGATTAGCAGCCGTCGCTCCACCCCACAAAAAATTTGTTGGAAACCCACTAGGAACATTCTTACTATACATTTAAACATCCTCCTCTAATAAATACTTACCATTTGTATTTATAACTTTTTGATACCAATAAAATGAATCCTTTTTCAATCTTTGCAATGAGCCTTCGCCCTTATCGCTTCTGTCAACATATACATAGCCATAGCGTTTAGACATCTCACCGCTTCCAGCCGAAACTAAATCAATACACCCCCAACTAGTGTATCCAAGACACTCGACACCATCATCAATTGCAGCACCTAGTGCACGCAAATTCTCTCTTAGATAATCAATTCGGTATTGATCATGAATTTCATTCCTAGAAGTGACTACATCTTTTTCCCCTAAACCATTTTCAACTATAAAAAGCGGCTTTTGATAACGATCATAAATTTGATTCATCGTTATCCGTAATCCCAGTCCATCAGTCTGCCACCCCCACGAACTCGTCTTTAGATATGGATTTTTGAGCGATGCAAAAATATTGCCTGCCGTTTTCCCCATCACATTAGGATCCGCACTTGTTAACCTTGAAGAGTAGTAGCTAAAAGAGATAAAATCCACAGTATTTTCACGTAAAATTTGCTTGTCATTTTCTAACCATTTCAATTCAACTTTTTTCTCTTTGAATATTTTATCCACATAGCTTGGATAATATCCTCGAGACTGGACATCAGTAAAGAAATATCCTTCACGGTCAGCTTCTAACGCTGCCCATATATCTTTTGGATTACATGTATATGGATATGTTTGTCCTGCAGCTAACATACAGCCGACTTGATTTTCTTTATCTACTTCATGTGCTAATTTTGTTGCAAGTGCAGAAGCAACTAGCTGATGATGAGCGGCCTGATATTTCAGTTGTTCTGGGTTTTCAGCATCGTTTACATCAAGACCGCCACCTAAAAACGGGATATGCAGTATCATATTGATTTCATTAAAGGTCAACCAGTACTTTACTTGACCCTTATAGTGTTTAAAAAGGATCTCGCAATATTTCAAATATAAATTGACTAACCTCCGATCAGCCCAACCATTGTATTTCTCAAATAAGGCCAGCGGTGTATCAAAATGATTAATAGTTACCAAAGGCTCAATTTTGTATTTCCGACATTCTGCAAAAATCTCATCATAGAATTTCAATCCTTCTTCATTAGGTTTTTCATCATCACCATTAGGGAAAATTCTTGGCCAGCTGATTGACATTCGATATACCTTAAAACCCATTTCAGCGAACAATTTGATATCCTCACGAAAATGGTGATAAAAGTCAACTGATTCATGACTTGGATAATATCGATACTTTGTAGTTAATGCCTGCTTAGGATTGAATAATGCATCATTTCTTTTTTCGGCTTTTGCGGGTAAGATATCAACTAATGATAATCCCTTACCATCAGTCAAGTGTGCCCCTTCATATTGATTGGCTGCCGTTGCTCCACCCCATAGAAAATCATCTGGAAATTTCATTCTTTTACCTTCCTTCATTAAATCATAGTAGCTCCAGCAGAGCTTCACTCTTGGTAATTTCACTCTTATTAGATATTATCCTTACCTCATGATAATTTTTTGAATTTGTAACAACCAATGGCGTGATAACACTGTACCCTGCCGCTTTAATTGACTCAATATCAAATTTAACAAGTGGTGTTCCTAAATCCACCTGTTCTCCTTGTTTCACAAGCATCTTAAAGCCTTCGCCTTCAAGATTAACAGTATCCATTCCGATATGCATTAATAATTCTGCACCGTCTACCGTCTTCAACCCTACTGCATGTCCAGTAGGAAAGGCTAAGACAACCTCACCAGCGGCAGGAGCATAAATCATTCCTTCTGTCGGCTCGATTGCAATCCCCTTTCCCATTGCTCCAGAAGCAAAAACCTTATCATCTATCTCGGCTAATTGGATTAACTTACCAGAAAGTGGGCTTGCTAAAGTTGTCGCTTTATTGAAGATTATTTCAGTGTCGCTTTCAGTTGCCATTGAATCAGTTTGAGAGATCGTTGCTGCTGTCGTAGCCACAGTCTCAGGTTCAATATCAACATAATTCTTACCAAAGATAATTTGCAGGACGAATCCAAGTATTACAGCGACAATTGCTGCGATAATCGAACCATAAAAGGCCATGTCAATTCCTGTCTTGGAATTAATATAACTTGGAAAAGCAAAGATTCCTAATCCACCATAGATGTAGGTCTTCGTACCAAAGAATCCAAGTAGTCCACCACCTACAGCGGCAGCAATACAACTTAAAATAAATGGTCGTTTTCTTGGAAGTGAGAGTCCATAGATTGCAGGCTCTGTCACCCCAAAAATTCCTGAAATAACCGCTGGAATTCCAATACTACGTGTTTTTTTATTTTTTGTCTGAAGAGTCATTGCAAGTACAACACCTGTTTGTGCAAATGATGCTGCAAAAGAAAGAACCACGATTGGATCAAACCCTTTAGAAGCAAGATTAGTCAACATAACTGCAACAAATCCCCAATGAAGACCAAACATAACAAATACTTGCCATAGTGCCCCCATTAATACTCCTGCAAAGATAGGACTAAAGTTATAAATCGCAACTGTAATGTCTGAGACTGCTGTACTTAACCAAGTTGCAATCGGTCCAATTACGATAAATGTCACAGGTAAAGTAATAATCAAGGTAACAAAAGGTACCAAGAATGTTTTAACAACATCTGGAATAATTTTTTTAGCCCATTTTTCAATATGTGAAGCAAACCATATTGCTAAAATAATTGGAATAACTGAAGAAGTATAATCCATCATAACTACTGGAATTCCAAAGAAAGTTGTATGGATATCAGAAGCAAAAAAAGTTCCTTTAAATAAAGTATATAGAATTGTTTTACTGCTATTTATTGCAACTATATCTGGGTAACATAGCACTGCACCAATTGCCATCCCCACGAACTTATCAACTTTAAACTTATTAGCCGAAGTGTAACCAAGAATAACTGGGAAGAAATAGAAGAAAGCATCTCCAATCGCATGTAATATCAAATAACTACCCGAAGTTGAAGTAATCCAGCCGAATGCGACAAACATCGCTGTAAAGCCCTTGATCATTCCTGCTGCACACAATGGCCCTAGAATAGGAGTAAATATACCTGAAACTAAATCAATAAAGCGATCCAACAAGCTCATATTGGACTTTTCGCCATAATCATCTGGTACAGAACCACCATCTTGAAATCCTCCAACTTTAATTAAATCATCATAAACATCTGCCACATGATTACCAATCACAACCTGATATTGACCACCAGATTGGACAACCGTAATGACACCATCTGTTGCTTTTAACAGTTCTGTTTTCGTTTTTCCTTCATCTTTTAATTTAAATCTTAATCGTGTAGTACAATGAACCACACTATTAACATTTTCTTTACCGCCAACTCCTTGAATAATTTTATTACTGAGATCTTCATATTTCATTTTTATCATCTCCTGAATTTAAAATAAAAACCCAGCTAACTCTACAATACTTCTCCCAATTAGGATAAAGTAACTTGCAAAGTCTCTGGGTTAATGCCTGCTTGACCAGTAACACACCAAAATACTTTTATTCTTTTTTTAACCGATGGGCCACGCGCCAAATATGTAAAGTTAAATAAACTTTGTCATCTGGTTGCAGTTTCCATTTTGTTTCCTTTTGCAGATAATTATCAATTCGTTCAGTTGTTTCATATGCAAGTGGATATTTCAATTGCATTAACTTCAGCAGTGCGGGATCTAATTCACTTGCTGCCAGACTTGTTTTACTGACTCTTTGAACCATCAATGCACGTAGATGTGTAACAAATCGACTATAATTAAAAGATTCTGTATCTAATGTCAGATGAAATTGGTACTGTATAATATCAATAATTCCAGAAATCAACTTTGTAATTTTAATTGTATCTTGCAGTCTTGAACCATCCATACTTGCATTCACAAAATGATACGTCATAAATACGACTTCATTTTTTTGTAATTGAACATGTACTTGTTGGTTTATCAAGGTAATTGCTTTCTTTGCTGCTTGATATTCCTCGTTGAATAACTTACTGATTTCCCAAATAACTGTTCCATCGCTAATTTCGATTCCTTCATAAGCTCTTTTTAGAGAAAAATCAATATGATCTGCAAGAACAAAATACTGATAATCGTTAAACTTAATTCCCAACAATGGTTCAACCAATTCAATAACTTTTGTGGTTAATTCTAATGATTGCGCCTCAATTTCTTTAAAACTTTCAATATCCAAACTATTCTTTTCAGCAGTCACAAAGCGGCGTTCAACCCTCCCTTCATCAACTAGCATTCCTTGTTTCTTGCCAAAACCTACACCATTACCAATTACAATCCATTCAGTTCCCTGATCATCTTCAACTAGAGCAGCATTATTATTAAAATTCTTAATAAATTTCATAATCACTTCCTCCAGAAACTAAGTATTAAAAAAACCCGCTCTAGACAGTTATTTTATAATAACTAGTCTAAAAGTGGGTTAATGCCTGATCGAATCAGTAACACGCTCTGCTTTATTTGATTATAATACCAGCGATTGTAAGCGTTGTCAATGGATTTTTATAAATTCTTTTCTCTATCTCCTTTATGGATAGCTGCACCCATTTGCCTAGTGTATCCCGTAATTTTTTCAATCGTCACTGCTGTATTTTCTGCAATTATTTTAACGATTGCTGACCCAACTATTACACCATCTGCAATAGCTGCGATTTTGGCTGCCTGCTCGGGTGTATGGATTCCAAAGCCTACTGCAATTGGGGCATCAGTTGACTTTCGAATTGCAGTAATCATATCTTCCAAATTAGAATCAAGCTGGCTCCTAACCCCAGTAACTCCCATTGAAGAAACTACGTATACGAAGCCTGTAGTTTCTTGCACAATTTGTGGAATTCGATCTCCCGAAGTCGGAGCTACCAACGGAATTAATGCACATTGGTATTTAAGCGTAAAAGGTAATACTTCTGAACGTTCTTCCATTGGCAAATCTGGTATGATTACCCCATCTATTCCTACTTGTTTGCATTTAGAAAAGAAACGGTCATAACCGTACTTGAAGATATTATTCAAGTAAACTAACAAAACTAGAGATACATCGCTTTTCTTTCGGACCTCACCAACCAGTTCGAAAACCTTAGTCGTTGTGATTCCTGCTGCGAAAGCTCGCAAATCAGCATCTTGAATAACTGGACCGTCTGCAACTGGATCACTGAATGGTACGCCAACTTCAATAACATCTGCTCCACCTGCAGCCAATGCTAAAATTGCTGCAACTGACTTTTCAAAAGTTGGATCACCCGCTGTAACAAATCCAATAAATGCCTTATGCTGGTTAGTAAAGGCTGCTCTTAATCTCTTCTCAGTCATAAATTTTCTCTCCTTTATATCTCGCAATTGCCGCGACATCTTTGTCTCCTCGTCCTGAAAGATTGCAGACAATAATCTGATCTTTTTTCATCTGCGGTGCAAGCTTCATCACATAGGCAACTGCATGACAACTTTCAATCGCTGCAATGATACCCTCTTGACGTGCTATATATTCAAAAGCTGCAACTGCTTCGTTATCAGTGATTCCAACATATTCAGCCCGTTTAGTATCTGCTAAAGCTGCATGTTGCGGCCCAATTCCAGGATAATCAAGCCCTGCTGAGATTGAATATACTTCATCAATTTGACCATCTTCATTTTGCAGAAACTTTGATTTCATACCATGAAAGATTCCCACGCTCCCACGCTCAATTGTTGCTGCATGCTGTTGTGTATTAACACCTTTGCCTGCTGCCTCACAACCGATTAACCTTACAGTAGGCTCAGCAATAAAATGATAGAACGCTCCCATTGCATTACTTCCACCACCAACACATGCAACTACTGCGTCAGGTAATTTACCTGTTTTATCTTGCAATTGTTGTTTGATTTCTTTACTAATAATGGACTGAAAATCACTAACCATTGTTGGGAATGGATATGGACCCATTACAGAACCAATCACATAATGAGTATCATTGGTCCTTTTGCTCCATTCTTGCA
This sequence comes from Liquorilactobacillus sp., assembly GCF_047719775.1. NCBI lineage: Bacteria > Bacillati > Bacillota > Bacilli > Lactobacillales > Lactobacillaceae > Liquorilactobacillus > Liquorilactobacillus sp. Next base: position 51,878 of record NZ_JBDNTS010000011.1, on the reverse strand, counting down.
TTGCCGCATTAACCGCATCTTTCAAGGTTCCCGTCCCAGTTGTAATTGAATTGACCTTCGCCCCTAAGAGCTTCATGCGATAGACATTCAATGCCTGTCTCTTTGTATCCACTTGACCCATAAAGATTTCACATTCCATCCCCATAAGTGCAGCAATAGTTGCTGTAGCTACTCCATGCTGTCCCGCACCAGTTTCGGCAATTACTCTAGTTTTACCCATTTTTTTTGCTAAAAGTATCTGTCCAATCACATTATTTATTTTGTGTGAACCAGTATGATTTAGATCTTCACGCTTAAAATAAATCTGTGCACCACCAAGATCATTAGTCATTTTTTCTGCATAATACAATAATGATGGTCGATTAGCATAGTTTTTCAACAAATCCATCATTTCTGCCTGAAAATCAGAGTTGTTTCGGTAATATTCATATGCTTTTGCCAACTTAGCGACTTCACTCATCAAGGTTTCCGGGATATATTGCCCTCCGTATTCACCAAAGCGCCCATTTATTTTACTCGTTTTCTTTGTCTGCATCTCTAACACTCCTTATAAATTCAGCTATTTTATTATTATCTTTTTGTCCATTTATCTCTACTCCAGAACTAACATCTACGATTTCTGGATGCAACCGCGAGATAGCCTCACCCACATTATTCGCATTTAACCCCCCTGCAATCATAAACGGATGTCCTTTTGCGTCAATCTGATTCCAATCAGCCAGTTGCCCCGAACCTGGTATTCTTGAATCAAACATCAAATAATCTACTTTTTCCAATGATTTTGTCAGACTATTTACTATTTGAAAAATCAACATGCCTTTATTTTTAAGATTATTGACTTCTGCGTTCGTAATTTCGGTATGCAATTGAACCCCTTGGATTACCTTTTGTTTGACCAGTTTTTCAACGGTCTGCTCGTCAAAGGCTGTAAAAACACCAATTGTTTTGATACAAGGCAAAAGCTGCTCACGAATTCTTTTCGCTTGTTCAATGCTGACTTCGCGTGAACTTTTAGCAAAAACAAAGCCTACATAGTCTGGAAGAATCTGATTTAAAATTGCCACTGTTTTTAAATCTTTAATCCCGCAAATCTTTATTCCTGTCATCTGCTATCCTTTCATATTTAAAATCGTATCTTTTTTGTTTCGCGCCCGCATTAGATACTCTCCTACTAAAATGCCATTAATGCGTGCATTATTTTGCAAGTAAGTTACATCTTGCTGATTTTGAATCCCACTTTCCGAAATCACTAGTTGTTTCGCTGGGACCAAAACACTCAGTCTGCAAGTGGTGCCTAAGTCCACCTTAAAATTAGTCAAATCCCGATTGTTAATTCCAATGATTTCAGCATTCGCAGCTAATGCGCGTGTCAGTTCAGAGTAATTATGGACTTCTACAATTGCGACCATTCCCAAATCATGTGTCAATTCCAAATAGTCATTTAACTGTTCATCACTGAGAATTGCCACAATCAATAAAATGATTGCTGCGCCCACAAGTCGAGCTTCATAAATCATATATGGATCAATCACAAAATCTTTCCGTAGAATTGGTAATTTACTTTCTTTGGCTATTTCTTTTAGATATTCTAGCTTTCCGTGAAAATATTTTTCTTCCGTCAATACAGATATCGCACTGACTCCTACAGCTTGGTATTCTTTAGCAATCTGTAAATAAGGAAACTCATTAACGATTGTGCCCTTTGACGGGGATGCTTGTTTTATTTCTGCAATTATACTTAGCTCCGTATCCTGTAAATTTTGTTTAAAAGAGTGCGCAAGATCATGATTATTCATCTGCTTACTAAGTTTTTTTATTTCCTCAAATTTAATTTTTTGTTTACGCAAGCTAAGACGTTCAGCTGTTGTCGCAACTAAGTCATCCAAAATCATACAATTACCTCGTTATCATTTGTCATCTTAACAAAATCATTCAACTTAGCTAATGCTAGTTTGCTATCTATTGCTTTTTTGGCTTCACGGACTCCTTCGAAAAAGTCAACCTCGGGATGTGCAACATGAATTGCAGCTGCAGCATTTAAAAGTACAATCTCACTCTTTGGCCCATGTGCACCGTTTAAAATTGCACGCGTAATTTTGGCATTTTCTTGCGGAGTTCCTCCAATTAATTCTTGTTTTGTACAACTATGAAAACCAAATTGTTCTGGTGTCAATTCATAATTTTTTATTTCTTTTTTATTGAATTCCGCTACCTTAGTCGGACCAGTTAGTGTAATCTCATCTAATCCATCAGTTCCGTGAACAATCATCCCAGAACTGGCCCCTAGTCGCTGCATTACTTCAGGCATAACCTTAAGTAATTGTTCATCATACACACCCATCAATTGCATCTTTGCTCCTGCGGGATTAGCAAGCGGTCCTAATATATTAAAAATTGTTCTAAAAGCTAATTCCTTACGAACCGTTGCAACATAACGCATCGCTTGATGGTACTCTTGTGCAAATAAAAAACATATCCCAATTTTATCCAGGATTTCAGTTGATTTTGCAGGATTAATACTTATTTTTGCTCCCAGTGCTTCTAATACATCTGCCGCACCACTCAAAGATGTGGCCGCTCTGTTGCCATGCTTTGTCACTGGTATCCCGGTTGCCGAAACAACAAATGCCGTTGTTGTAGAAATATTAAATGTGTGTGCATTATCCCCGCCAGTTCCTACAATTTCAAGTGTTTCTTGTTGACTTGAATCAAAATGAAGTGCGTGCTCTCTCATTGATTGGGCTGCTCCTGCAATTTCAGCAATTGTTTCCTTTTTTTGCGCTAACGCTGTTAAAAGTGCAGCAATCTGAATGTCTGTAGCTCGCCCTGCCATTATTTCATCTGTCGCCTGATTCATTTCCTCGTAACTCAAATTACTACCAGCAATAATTTTTTTGATTGCTTCTTTTATCATGTTTACATCCTCCTTAAGAATTGTTTCTGTAAGTTCAAGTTCATATCCCAAAAGAATCTGCCAACGAAATTCTTTCATTTTTTTACCCCTTTCTCTAAAAAATCCGCCCGTAACAGTCACCTGCTAAGGACGGATTTTCCGCGGTACCACCTTAATTTGTAGCTTAATAGACAGTTAGTCACTGTTCAAATAAACTACACTCTTACAGGATGCAATCACACCCCTGATAACTGACGCGTATCTTACGTTGCGGAGTACTCACATTTTCATGCTTTAACCGCACCCTCAGTGGTCCATTTAATAGCCTGCGTTCAACCGGACTCGCAGCATCGCCGGTTCTCTGCATGTGCACAACTATCTTGATCTCCACTTCATTGGTTTGTATGGATAAATATTTTATTTTTGCTAATTAAACTTTTAAAAAATTCTGAATAATTGTATTTCCAACTACGCTATCCGTCATAATTGATTCTGGATGGTATTGAATCGCATATATGTGTTTTCGACTATCTGAAAAAGACATTAATTCATTATCACTTGAAACACTTGTAATCTTAAAATTCGCGGGTAATTGTTGATAATCTGCGATTAACGAATGATATCTTGCTGCTTGAAACTTTTGAGGAACCCCATTTAAAATTTCGTCAACATATTTTACTTTGATGGTGTCAACTTTTCCATGCATCAATTTAGGAGCAAGAACAACAGCGGTATTAAAAGCTACTGCAATGACCTCTAGTCCCATACAAACACCAAGTATCGGAATCCTACCAGCGAATTTATTAACGATCCCCACACAATTGCCTGCATCACTCGGGCGACCTGGACCCGGAGAGATAATGATGTGTTTCGGCTTTAATCTCTCAATTGCAGCACAATCAATTTCATCGTTTTTTTTCACAATAATATCAGTTGTAAACTGACCAATTTGTTGATATAGATTATAGGTAAAGCTATCATAATTATCGATTAGTAATTCCATCTATTTCACCTCTTGTACTGGCTTGGGTTAATGCATTTCTTACTGATCTTGCCTTATTCAGACATTCCTGATATTCATTTTTAGCAATACTATCCGCCACAATCCCCGCTCCTGTGTGTAAAATACCTTTCTGACCATTTCGATGTAACAAGCGGATTCCAATTGCCTGATCAATCTCACCTGAAAAACTCAGATAACCAAAACTACCACCATAAATGCCGCGTTTAAAATGCTCTAATTCATTAATAATTTGAATTGCCCTGACTTTAGGTGCTCCCGACAAGGTTCCTGCTGGGAAAACAGCATCTAAGATATCTAATGCACTTTTTTCTGGTAATGCCTGACTTTTAATAACAGATGCCAAGTGAACAACAGTTGCAAACTTTTCTAAAAAAGCATGCTTTGTAACCTGAATTGTTCCAAATTTACTTATTTGTCCAAGATCATTTCTCCCAAGGTCAACTAACATATTATGCTCAGCTAATTCTTTTGCACTGTCTAATAATTCCGCACAGTTTTTCTGGTTTTTTACGTTATCAGTTGTTAACTTTCGGGTTCCTGCCAAAGGATAGCTTGCAAGTTCCTTGCCTTGTCTGGTAATCAATGTTTCAGGAGACGCCGCCACAGCAGCAAATCTTCCCTGTTTAAAATAAAAATGATAAGCATGCGGTTCATCTATCATTAACCTCTCTAAAAGTGGTAATAGATCTCCCGTTAAGTTTATTTCTTGCGGATTAGACATAATCAATTGAAAAATATCTCCTGCTGCAATCTGCTTCTTTGCACTTTGAACCTTATTCGCATATTCAACTTCATTGAAGTGCATTCGAAAATCACTCATTAGTCTCAATTGTGGAATCTCATAGGTTTGTCTTATTCGTGCAAATACACTTGCTCTAAATTTTTCAAGTTCTTCTTTTGCTTGCTCATAATTAACTTCCAAATCTTCGACTGAAATACTGACAATCAGACTCATCTCGTTTTTATCATGATCATAAGCAACTAACTTGTTACAGCAGAACAAGCCGATATCTTGTATATTATCTGGATTAGCATGCTGAAAACTAATATGTTTTTGATAATATTTAGTATATTCATATGAGAAATAACCTATTAATCCACCAGTAAATGGTGGAAGACCTGGAACAACGGGCTGCTTATATTTTTTTAAGATTTCCTCCAAATAATCATGTGGATTTACTTCTTCTATTATTTTGTTCCCCTGATTATCACTATCGGTTAACACACCATCTAAAACCGTAATCCTTCGTGTTGGCTCAATTACAAAATAACTATAATTTCCAAGTGCATGATTCCCGCCCGAAAAATAAACTGTATCTTCATCGTGTGCCAAGGACAATAACAATTGTTCTTCTTCATTCTTTGTTAAAGGTACCTTCATAGCAACCGGCACAAAATTATAAGATGCTGCAATCCTTTTTAACTCATCAATTTTAGGAAACATCTTATCACTCCTTTCTAAAAATCTACAAAAAAATCCGCCCATAACAGTCACCTGCTAAGGACGGATTTTCCGCGGTACCACCTTAATTCGTAGCTCAAAAAACAGTTAGTCACTGTTCAATAAACCACACTCTTTACGAGGTGCAATCACACCCCTGATAACTGACGCATATCTTACGTTGCGGAGTACTCACATTTTCATGCTTTAACCGCACCCTCAGTGGTCCATTTAATAGCTTGCGTTCAACCGGACTCGCAGCAACGCCGGTTCTCTGTATGTGCACAACTATCTTGATCTCCACTTCATTGGTTTGTATGGACGAATATTAAATTATGATAAGACTAAATCTTTATCATCTTTTTGTCAACAAGATTTTAATTTTTTTTCAAATTTAGGCTATACAATATTATTGCTGTGCAACAATATTAGCAATCTCACGAATCTCATCTGGCGTAGTACGGCAACAGCCACCAATTATTTTAGCACCCGCACTAATCCAAGTTGGAACTAAATCGCTAAATGTCTGAGCTCGCGTATTAATCTGCCATTTTTTTGAAATAGGATCATATATATCACCATTGTTAGGATAGACAATTAACGGTTTCTTTGTTAATACGCGAATCTCATTCAACACAGGCGTGATGTTCTCCAAAGCTGTACAGTTGACTCCAATTGCACTAACATTCTCAAACTGATTAAGATATTTCACGACCTTTGCCAAGCTAGTACCATCACATAAATATTTATCATCTTTTATACTGAGAGCTATCCAAGCAGTCGTCTCAGGAAATTTCCGCTCCAACAACTCTGTAATCGCTTCAAGTTCAATAAAGTTAGGTTGTGTTTCAATCGCAAATAAGTCGACTCCAGCCTCAACTAAAGCCTGCATTCTTGGATAGTGAAAATCTTGAAATGCTTTTATTGATAAATTATAATTTCCAGTATATTCACTTCCGTCAGCTAAAAAAGCACCATATGGACCGATACTTCCCGCCAATAATAAATGTTTGTTCGTTGAAGATTCTTTTCTTGCTTCTTGGGCACAAAAAACGGCTTGCTTGATTAACGCAATACTCTCGGCAGCATCCATCCCTTGCTTCATGAATGCTTGTCTTGTTGCCTGATAAGTATTTGTTATTGCTATATCTGCTCCAGCTTTGAAGTAATTTTGATGCACCGTTGTTATTTTCTGTGGCGCGTCTAAAAGTGCTGTTGCCGACCATAACTCATTGGCAGTGTCGACTCCTGCCTTTTCAAGCTCAGTTGCCATTGCTCCATCAAGTACCAACAGTTTCTTTTCATTTAACAATTCAAGTAATGGTGCTTTCATTTTAAACCTCCTCCTGCTCATTTTTTATATCGTGTCTCTTCTTAAAGAAATACAATCCATAACACCCTAGAATAAATGGCACCATATAAAACAATGCTGACCTTTGTGTTGGATCAAACACAATTAACACACATGATAATAGACTAGCTATCAGTGCAATCCATGGAATAAAGGGATAACCTGGTGTCACAAACTTAAGTTCATTAACTTTATGACCTTCTTTTATCCAATTTTTTCGAAAATTGATTTCTGAAAGCGCAATTGCTGCCCAAACTAACACAACTGCAAGCCCAGAAATTGAGACCAATACTAGATATACGGTTGATGCTGCTACAACACTGGACAGAAGTGCTAAAATTCCACCTAACATGCTGGCAATTAATGCGTATAATGGAACTCCATTACTTGTCGTTTTGGCAAAAACAGGGCTAATCATTTTCTCATGCGATAGCGACCATAGCATTCTGGTTGAAGCATACAACCCTGAATTTGCAGCTGACAAAATTGCTGTTAAAATCACAAAATTCATAATATCGCCTGCAAATGGTAGTCCAATACTCTTAAAGACAAGAACAAATGGGCTTTGACCTACTCCAGCTTGTTTCCAGGGAATAAGAGTTGCCATTACAGTAATACTGCCAATGAAAAAGACAATTAAGCGCCAAAGCGTTGTGTGAATTGCCTTTGGAATTGTTCTTGCAGGATCCTTAGCTTCTCCAGCAGTAACCCCAATCAGTTCCGTTCCCGAAAAGGCAAAGTTAACAGTTAACATCGTGGTAAAAACTCCTTTGAATCCGGTAGGAAAAAGTCCATTCGCATAAAGATTGTGAAATAAAGGCTGTGGATTATATTTCTTAAACGAAAATATTCCGAAGATAGCCAACCCGCCAATCCCAATAAAGAAAATAATTGCCAAAACTTTAATACTTGCGAACCAAAACTCTGTTTCCGCAAAGAAACGAACAGAAAATGCATTCGAAGCAAAAATAATAATCATAAATAACAAACTCCAGCACCAGGTTGGCGTTTTAGGGAACCAATTTTGCATAATCAACCCTGCAGCCGTAAACTCTGAACCCAACGCAACAGTCCATGTAAGCCAGTACAAGATTGCAACAGTAAATCCCGTTGCAGGTCCAATAAAACGTGTTGCATAAACATGGAATGAACCTGTTTGCGGCATAGCAACGGCTAGTTCTCCCAAGCAAAGCATTACCAAATAGACAATTACTGCACCAATTCCATACGCTAGAATTGTTCCTACAGGTCCTGCTTGATGAATTGTATATCCCGAGCTCAAGAAAAGGCCCGTCCCAATTACACCACCTAAAGAAATCATGAATAAATGCCTTACAGTCATCTCACGCTTCAGATTTTCACTCTTATCTGTCATTTCAAACTCTCCATCCTTCTACTCAATTAGTTACTTCTATAACAAATAAAAACCCCGCAGTCAATTTAGACTACGAGGTGATTATTCACGCTACCACTCGATCTTTGATTACTAAATTACTCTAGTAATCCTCAACAAGTCCTGATTTCAATTATAAACCATAACCTTGCTACGCTAACGGGTATAACCGTCTCATGCTCACTTTCTCAGCTCACAATCGAATTTTCAAAAAGACCATCTTCTCTTGTTTTCCCATCAGCTACTCTCAGCACTGTAACCTCTCTGTTAATGGCTCTTCAAGGTACTCTTCTTCTCATAAGTTTATTATCTTTAACACAAAATTTAACGTAATTTTACCGCTCAAAAATTAGTCTGTCAATCTTTTTTATATGTTTTTACCTTGAATGACCCTTCTTGTGCATTATTTTCATAAGTGAATGTGACATGGACTAACAAACTTTGAGTGCTTAAAAATTAATAAACTAGTCTCTCTTAGTTATTAACTCAATTAAGTAATCTGCAAAGCCGCTTGTCGAAAGTTCGGTGGCTTGTGGTAATACTGCTGCAAAGTCAACTGTGACATGCTGCTTCTCAATCGCAATCGTAACCGCATTTTTAATCTCTAGCGCAACCTTGTTCCACCCAATATACTCAAATAGCATTGCTCCTGAAAGAATTAGTGACGTTGGATTCAGCTTGTTCTGTCCTGCAAATTGCGGAGCCGTCCCATGAGTGGCTTCAAAAATAGCACGCTTAGTCTGATAATTAATATTCGCACCAGGTGCAATTCCGATGCCACCAACTTGAGCAGCCAACGCATCTGAAATATAGTCTCCATTCAAATTCAGAGTTGCGATTACATCAAAATTCTCTGGATGTAGTAAAGACTGTTGAAAGAAATTATCAGCAATAATATCATTGACAAGCACTTTACCATCTTTTTTTGCCTGCAACTGGGCCTCATCAGCAGCAATTTTACCTTGTTTTTGTCTAATTTGATTGTATTCAACACTTGTAAATACTTGCTTTTTAAACTCCACTGCAGCTTCATAACCCCACTTTTTAAAACTGCCTTCTGTTTTTTTCATGATATTGCCCTTATGTACAAGAGTAACACTACCCTTTTTTTGCATAATTGCATAATTAAGGGCAGCCCTTACGATTCTCTTAGATCCCTCACTTGAAACTGGCTTGATTGCAAAAGATGAAGTTTCTGGAAAACGTACTTTATCAATTTGGTGATTATCCTTGAGTAACTGTAATAATTTTTTTGCTCCTGCGGAACCACTTTCAAAATCAATTCCAGCATAGATATCTTCCGTATTTTCTCTAAAAACTGTAATATCAACATTTTCTGGATGCTTGACAGGTGACGGGGTCCCTAAATAATATTGTACAGGTCGGACACATGCAAATAAATCTAGTTCTTGCCTCAATGTTACATTAATCGAACGATGCCCCTCTCCAACTGGAGTTGTCAATGGGCCTTTAATAGCAACCAAATACTTCTTGAGAGTAGTTAATGTCTCCTCTGGCAGCCAAGTTCCACTCTCTTGATAAGAAGCTCCCCCAGCTAAAACCTGTTTCCAATGTACTTGCCGATCATTACCATAAATCTTGTTAACAGCACTATCAAAAACACGCCGTGCTGCTTGCCATATTTCGGGTCCAATTCCATCTCCAGCAATAAATGGAATTATTGGATTGTCAGGTACAATCAACTGCTCGTCGATAATCTTTAGTTTTTCCGGTTGTTTCATTTATAATTCCTCCTTATTTCTTTGAATAATGTTGGTTAGTTGGCCCAACATACTCTGAATTAGGACGAATCAAGCAATTTTCTTGTCGCTGCTCCATAATATGCGCTAACCAACCTGCAGTCCGACAAGTTGCAAAAATCATGGTAAAAACTGATTTATCAAGGCCAATGCAATGGTATATCAAAGCAGTATAGTAATCGACATTTGGATGAAGTCCAAACCGTTCCAGCATGTAGCGCGCAAGTTCTTGCTGAATCTTAAAATAGTGCTCATTTCCTGTTCGCGGAGCTAACTTTGCTGCAATATCTTCCAAAATAAAGGCACGAGGATCTCCATTTTTATAAATTCGATGACCAAAGCCCATTATTTTACGCTTTTTCTTCACTTGGAGTTCAACAAAATCTTTTGGATCGATCTGTTCTCTTTCAATATCTTCAATCATCTCAAAAACACGCTCATTAGCACCACCATGCAGAGGACCTTTTAAGGCAGAAACAGCTGCTGTTAAGCATGAATAATAATCAGCAAAAGTTGAAGCAACAACACGCGCAGTGAATGTTGAAGCATTGAATTCATGATCAGCTTGTAAAATCATAACACTGGAAAACATTTTAGTTAGTTTTGCATCGGGCCGTTTTCCTTTAATCATGTATAAAAAATTCTCAACAACATTCAATTTAGGATCAACATCAATTAATGGCTCATTATCCCTGATTCGCAAAATTGCGGCGATTGCTGTCAGCATTTTGGCTAAAATTTTGGGTGGTTCATCATGCTCAACATCATTTGTTGTTCCTAGAAGTGACGTAGTCGTTCTAAGAATACTCATTGGATGCTGTGGTTCCCTAGCAATATAGAGCAGTAACCGAATTGTTTCAGCTGGTAAAACCATCTTACTAACTAAATCAGCCCGAAAATCTTGAAGTTCTTGTTCACTTGGCAACCTTGTATGCCATAGTAAGAAAACCACTTCTTCAAACGAAGCTTCACTCAACTCTTCAATTGGGTATCCAGCATAAGTTAAATGACCGCCGACTGTGGAACTTATTTTAGTCTGATCGACCACTATGCCTGCCAATCCTCTTGGATAATCCATCCTAATTCCCCTCCTTAATGATGACCCATTAATTCCCAGAAATTCTTTTTCCTAATACATATGGCAAAATTCCATTCGCCTGATAATACTTGATATCAATAGGTGCATCAAACCGCGAAATCACATCAAATTTGATTATTTTATTTGCAGACTTAACTATCACATGCGCACGCTTCCCGTCCAACGTAATTGAGAAACTTTCTGCGCCATCGAGTCCGAGTGACTTTGCATTTTCATTTGGTAAATACTGTAATGGCAAAACTCCCATCATTACCAAATTGGAACGATGAATCCGCTCGAAGCTCTCAGCAATAACTGCCTTAACGCCTAATAACTGAACACCCTTAGCCGCCCAGTCACGAGACGATCCCATTCCATAATCCTTTCCTGCCAAAATTATTGAACCTATTTTTTTGGCACGATAATTCATTGCAGCATCATAAATTGTAGTCTCTTCGCCGGTCAACCAGTCCTTAGTAAAACCACCTTGTTTATCCGGTGTTAATTGATTTTGCAGACGAATATTCGCAAGTGTACCCCTAATCATGACCTCATGGTTCCCGCGCCGTGAACCATAAGAGTTGAAGTCTTGTGGATCTACTCCATGTGCTATTAAATACTTTCCTGCCGGTGTTCTTTGCCCTATGAATCCAGCTGGAGAGATATGATCCGTCGTAATTGAATCACCTAACTTCGCAAGCACTCTCAAATCAGTCAATTTTTTTTCGCTTTTTTCAAATAACGGAGGCGAGGCAAGGTAAGTTGACTTCTCATCCCAATTATAATTAATTGACTTAGTGCTCGGAAGTGCGTTCCAACTTGCATTTTGTTTAAAAATATTTCCATAGTTATTTGAAAATAGACTTGGTTTCAAATAATTGTGAATTACCTCACTTATTTCTTCAGTTTTTGGCCAAAGATCAGCTAAATATACTGGCTTTTGCATCTTATCATATCCAAGTGCTTCCTTACTCAGATCAATATCAAGCGTTCCCGCCAATGCGTATGCGACAACCAATGGTGGTGAAGCTAAATATGTATCTTTAACAAGTGGGTTCACTCGCCCTTCAAAATTACGATTACCACTTTCAATCGCAGCAACTGGATACCCAGTCTCCGCAATTACTTCTTGTACCCCGTCTTTTAACTTTCCTGAATTGCCAATGCAGGTTGTGCAGCCATACCCGACGATATTAAACCCTAAATCATCAAGGTATTCTTGTAGTTTTGCCGCAACAAGGTACTCTGTAACCACACGTGAACCCGGTGCGAAAGAAGTCTTTACATACTCTGGAATCTTCAATCCATTTTCGACAGCCTTCTTAGCCAGCAAACCTGCTGTAATCAAAATTTCTGGATTCGATGTATTTGTACAACTTGTAATTGCAGCAATCCCTAATGCTCCCGGACGCAACCGAAAATCTTTTTCTTCAACACTAACCTCACAATCAGCTAACTCATCATACTTTCTAAACTGCTGCGCAAGCTCGGGTAATTTAACCAGATCCTGTGGCCTTTTTGGTCCGGCAACACTACTTTCGACTTCACTCAAATCCAATTCAACATATTCTGAGTATTTTCTTTCCTGATCTTCTTTTTCTTGATAAATCAAAGAATTTTCTTTAGCATATGCCTCAACAATCTCAATTTGTTCTTTAGTCCGATCAGTCAAACGTAAATAATCTATTGTTTGTTGATCAATGGGGAAGAATCCACAAGTAGCTCCATACTCTGGAGCCATATTTGAAATGGTTGCTCGATTGGCTAACGGCAAATTCTTCAAACCGGGACCATAGAATTCTACAAACTTACCAACAACATTAAATTCTCTTAATAGATGCGTTAAGGTTAACGCTAGATCTGTTGCGGTAGCAGTAGCAGGCAGCGCTCCTGTCAAACGTACCCCCACAACTTGCGGCATTGGAAAGTAAGATTCCTGTCCAAGCATACTGGCTTCGGCTTCGATTCCTCCCACTCCCCAGCCAAGAACACCCAGTGCATTAATCATTGTCGTATGCGAATCAGTTCCCACTAAGGTATCTGGAAACAAAACCGGGACCAAAGCATCGGATTGTCTGATAACCGATGAAAGATACTCAAGATTAACCTGATGAATAATTCCGGTATCTGGAGGAATTACAGAAAGATTATCAAAACTTTCCTGGGCCCACTTCAAAAATAAATAACGCTCCTGATTACGCTTGAATTCTTGTTCGATATTATATGCAAAAGCATCATCATTGCCAGCCATATCAACTTGAACAGAATGATCAATCACAAGATGAACTGGCACGTCAGGATTGATTTCATTTGGATCCTGTCCACGAGCTTCGTACTCCTCACGCATTGCTGCCAAATCAACCAATGCAGGAACCCCTGTAAAATCTTGCAGGATTACTCGTTCTGGTTTATATGGAATATCATGATCATGTTTTTGATCCCAATCCAAAAAGTTAGGTAAGAACTGTCGCATTTCAGCATGTTGATCACTTCTACGTAATGTTAGTTCTAATAAAATTCTAATCGAATAAGGCAGTTCTTGAATCTTTTCGCCGTTGTCCACCATGAATTTATTAATATTATAATATCGATATTTATTACCGCCAATCACGATATTATTGCGATAATTATCTACCATTCTTAAATCCCTCCATCCTTTTTTAACTACATTTTAATTTTCGCTTATTCTAACATAATTTTAATATTGCACAACTCACATTCAATGTTAATTCCTCTTTTTTATTTATTATTTAGAAATATTATCACTTTGAAAATTTGTTAAGTAATTATGTAAGCGCTATTTTTTTGTAAAATTAATATTTTTGACTACTATCCTTACTATTGTTATTATATTTACTTTTCCCACACAAATTATGAATTTAATCTAAACACTCAAAAAATTTATACTTTATTTCAGGTTGCATTCTACTCTAATTCCATTTTTATTTACATACACCACTGAAGCTTTACTTATCATAAAAGTAATCTTGGTTTTAAAACAAAATCATCTTTAATCTTAAAAAGATTCTTTTCGCTTTTTTAAGCCCACTATATTACCAACTTATGTTATACCTTTAGATAATATTACCATCGGACAAACAAAAACCCATTTTAGATTGTTGTATTAATCAATCTAAAATGAGTTAATATCTGAGCAAATTAAGCCCCACATTTACTTTATATAAAACGATAATGGTATCATTAATTTTTTAAATTAGAATTTCATATCTAATAACAGTTAAACACCTTTCCCATTACTTTCAATTACCTTCTGATACCAGTAAAAAGAATCTTTGGGTATTCGCTGCAAACTACCTTTTCCATTGTCATCAAGATCAACATAAATAAATCCATAGCGTTTGCTCATTTGTCCCGTTGAAGCACTTACTAAATCAATACAACCCCAAGGAGTATATCCCATCAAGTTAACACCATCTGCTACTGCTTTCGCCATTGCATGAATATGCTTTTTCAAATAATCAATCCGATAATCGTCATGAATTTTATGATCAGTAGTCAATTTGTCAAAAGCTCCTAATCCATTTTCAACTATAAATAATGGTTTCTGATAACGGCCATAAAGCTCATTTAGTGCAATTCTCAGCCCTGTTGGGTCAATCTGCCAACCCCAATCACTCGTTTGTAAGAATTGATTACTAACACCACCAATTAAATTACCAGCTGATTTAACAGTATCTTGATGAGTAACATCAGTGACACTTGACATGTAATAACTGAATCCAATATAATCTACTGGATATTTTTTCAGCAACTGCAAATCTTGTTCTGTAATCTTCAATCGTTGCGAATCAACCTGATAATCATGAAAGATTCTCGCAGTAGATGCTGGATATTCTCCTCTTACTTGTACATCCGTACAGAAAAAGTTAAAGTCCTGTATTTGCTTCAAATTAGCCCATTGATTTTTGGGATTAGCATCAACAGCATAACTGGTAGCATACAAAATCATGCACCCAATTTGCAAATTCAAATTTACCTGATGTCCAAATTTAACTGCCAATGCACTAGCAACAAATTGATTGTGCCACGCTTGAAAAATATTGGTATAATCATTAGATCCATTACTAGGCATCAATCCTTGGCTCATTATAGGAAAATGAAAAGCGGAATTAATCTCATTAAAAGTCATCCAATAACGAACTTTTTGTTTATATCGCTGTAAAACTACTTTTGCAAAACGTTCATAAAAAGTTATTAACTGCCGATTTTTCCAGCCACCATAATTTTTAACCAAATTCAAAGGTAATTCATAATGAGAAATCGTAATGACAGGTTCAATCTGATATTTCAGACATTCATCAATTAACTGATCATAAAATTTCAAACCTGCTTCGTTTGGCTCAATCTCATCACCTTGTGGAAAAATTCGTGACCACGCAATTGAAAAACGATAACATTTAAAACCCATTTCAGCAAATAATTTGATATCTTCTTTAAAACGCTGATAGTGTTCAATCCCGCGATGATTAGGATACTGGTAACGTTCCTCATCAATCTGTCCATTAAAATCTTTACTACTAGCAACTGTAAGTCGCTGCTTTCCTCCTGGAAGAGCATCGGCAATTGATGGCCCTTTACCATCTTTTCTCCATGCACCTTCTAATTGATTAGCTGCCGTTGCACCACCCCAAAGAAAATTAGTAGGGAAAGCTTCAGATGATATTGCTTTAAAATCAACCATTACATTCTTCTCCTTCTTAATTAATAGCCCGAACTTTTATCTAAGTTTTGCAATAATCCGTAAAGTGCCCCATACAGATTTGCGCTATTTTCAAATTTGGCTTTTTTTATTTTCGGTCGTATCAAAGTCTTCTTTACTAACGGTAAATCTGCCAAAATTTTATCATATTCCTGATTAATTGTTTCAACTAATAATGGTTGGCTGCTGATTCCGCCACCAATTGCATAAGTCGTCAAATCAACTACACTTTGAATATTCAATATTAAATAAGCAACACGTTGACAATATAACCTGAAGATCTTTAAAGCCTGTTCATTTTGTTGCTTTATTTGTTCAAATACCGCAATTCCATCTTTTTTATCGATTAGATTCAAGGTGTTTGCAATTTGCTTTATCATTTCAACAGCTGAGATATCCATCCCCACGAGTTTGGCAATATCTTGCTTTTGATAATTGTTGACCATAAAACTTAACTCTCCAGCTTGAAAATGACTACCAGGCAACAATTGATTGTTAAGAATTATTCCACCGCCAACCCCTGTTCCAAGAATGATTGCGGCTGAATCAGGATGATTTTGTAATGCTCCCAACCACAACTCAGCAAGTGCAGCAGATTTACCATCATTTTCAACTCCGACTGGTAATAATCCAAATTCAGATTGAATCATTTCTTTAAAATTTATTTTATCTAAAAATGGTAATGAACCCCCAAAATAAACTATTCCTTTTTTTGAATCGACTTTCCCAGGGACACTTACAGCTACCCCAAAAATTTCTTTTCGATAATCAGCGATAATTCTTATAAAAATTCGTTTAAATTCTTCAAAATTATTCGGCGTTTCCAGTTGCTTTCTCAAAACTAATTTTCCTGAGTAATCTATCAAGCCATATTTTAGATTTGTTCCTCCAATATCAATACTTAAATAATTTCGCATATAATTCTCTCTCCTTAGCCAAGTTAAACGCTTTAAATCATTTTTTTAAATACTTTCTTAATAAATATGCAGGAGTACAGCTCCATGCATGGCAATAACTATTGATGGCCATACTGTTATACGGGGAAAAGGTTGGCTTTTCAGGTTGAAAGGCTTCCCAAAAAGTATCAGCGCCATACTTGAGCATGCTACCCCAATACTTTTTAATCAAGGTAACAGCAATATCTGAATGCTGTGTTTCAAACAAAGCAGCTGCAATATGATGATACATATACGGCGTAGCAATTCTAGATACTGGGAAGAGCTTCTGTACCGCTTTTTCCATCAAATCATGATTCTTACTTTTAGGCAAAACCTTTGCTAATGCCATCCAAACTTGACTTGCAATATTGACTTCTTTTTTTACCCCGCTCACAAACAATCCCTTTTCTTGGTCGTACAACTGGTTAATTGCAAAGCTTGTTAATTTGTCCAAAATCATACGATATTCAGTTGCGTCAAACGATAATTTATCTGCCAACATTAAAAATTGCTTCAATGCATAAATTAAAATTGCTTGTGCACATGTTGCCTTATCAAATTCTTGAGACCAATCGACAAAAACAGGCCACTGATCATCTAGTTCAACTCGTCCTTGTTGATTTACCAACAATAGTGCCTGATCGAGTTGCTTTCTTGCAAGTGGAAATAAATCTATAAGTACTTCTTGATCATGATAATGTTCAAAATAGTCGCTCAACGCCGAAATGAAAAACAGACTATAATCATAAAGAAAGGTATCATCTGGGATTGGCTTGGTTTTAGTAAAAATATTTGCAGTAATTCTTCCAGTTTGTGTACTCAATCCTCCAAATAAATATAAGCAGCGTTTTACTAATCCTTGATTGTCAAAAGTAATATAGTTGGCTAAAGCTTGTAAACGCAAATCTCCCAACCAAAGACGACGATCACGTTTAGGGCCATCTTCAAAAACATCTTGCATACAATCATGCAACGTCTTACAACTTACCTGATCAATTTGATCCAGCAAAGAATCTCCCGAATTTAATGGCTGTATTTGTTTCATGTCTACTGCGCTTTCAGCTATAAACTGAGGCTTGCTAAACACAGCCTGCCATTTTGGCGACGTATCCATGACTTCAATCATAATATATCGACAAGCATAGCGTCGTGGCAGTTTTAAGATATCAGGTAAAACATCTATATGCAGATATTCTTCGGCGAGCCACGAACTACTCAATAATCCCTTATATTCTTCATGATTGATTCCAATTTCAACTGGTAATTCGGCAAAAACTACATGTAGTGACAAGGGCGCATCCATTGGAGAACCTACTGAATTTATATTAACTTGAAAATGTCCAACCTGGTGATTTCCTAAGTCTAATATAATTCTGTCACCTTTTCCTAGTGCATGCTGATCAATTTCTGCAATCTTTTGTGCAGTTGGAACAGCCCGATATCCGAATAACGCTTGCTCATCTTTAACAATATTAACTATTCTTTCCGGTCTAATCGTTTTATATAATAATTGAGGCTTGGCCAACTCCGCTTTCTTCAATAACTTTGTATCATGATTAAACTTAATAGTTTGATTTATTTGAAATTCCATTTTTTCACACGACCTTTTCCTTATGACAATAGTTGTTTCTGATTTGAATTTATCTTAAGAATCACTATTAATGAAATTATTGCCAAGATAACCATCAAAAACCCGGCATTTAAAATTGCTGTTTTACTGGATTCCCCCAAAATCTCACCTGCATAAGGTGAGATAAACGCACCTAAATTCGAACCAACTAATGCAATTGAAGTATACAAAGGCGCTTTTTTTGGAGAAGAAGTTTCACTAATTCGGTTAAAAATATATGGAATAATCATGGCACCTACAATTCCCATCATGACACATAATATATAAATCAAATCGACTGTCTTTACCATACTAATTAAAGTCATGCCTAATCCAGACAAAACTAACCCCATTGGCAAAATATATTTATGCATAATCTTGTAGCAATATCCAAATAAAATTCCACCTGCCACACTTGCGAAGTTATAGATACTCCATGCATTGCTTGCTTGAGTAGCTGTGCCAATCTTTTCCTCAACAAAATAAGTTGGTAGTTTAATTGCTAAAACCATAATAGCAATCAAAATCAAAAATGTTAGTATAGCTAAAGTCGTAACTAGCAATTTCGAATCTTTTTGGACACTCACACCTTTTCCTTGTGCTGTAGCAAGTTCCTTTTGCTGTTCCTCTTCTTGCAGTTCTACTGCTCCATTTTTTTCTGGATCAGGAACAAAAAAGATAAAAAGTAGCAATGTCGGAATAAATAATAAATATACCCAATAAGCTGCATGCCAATTAATATTTAGTAACTGTCCTGCGAAATATGTCATTAGTGACGTCCCAATCCCAGCTATTGCAGACCGCCATCCCATTAACTTAGCTCTTTCATCACCAAAGAAAAAAACTCCAATCAGACTAATTGCTAATGGATTAGCTAAACCTATTCCTATTCCTAGCACTGCACGTGAAACTAATATTACTGTAAAATTAGTTGAAAATGCAGGAATAACTGAACTAACAGATGCAATTACCAAACCTAAGACTGCTGTTTGTTTTTGCCCAATTTTTCGAACTACAAAGCCACTGACTAACACGAAAACGGTTACAAAAACAGACACAACAGTTGTTATTAATTCAATATTAACTAGCGACACATTAGAAAAATCTTTGCTCATTCCTGGAATGGTTCCCGTGATAACACTTGCAGCTTGCTCAACAATATTTAACGATAACAATGCAATAATAATTAAAATATTTCTAAATGAACTCTTTGATGTTGTCATTAATTTCACTCCCAAATTTTAAAACATATATTAAGATGATCATCTTATATATAGATTATACTTAATTAAAGCGCTTTTAATTGTATAATATTAGCAATATTGGTATTATATTGCACATAATTGAAAGGGGTTCCATAAAATGATAAATGCTTTGCCATTGCTTGAAGAATTTTATCTTTCGTCTAAGCTCTCTATCTTTACTTATAATCAAGTTGGAGAACAAACTGCTCAATTCAAACAGGCAGTATCACCAAAATTTCCTAATAAATTACTTTCCAAAATAAATTTTCACATCACTGAAGGTAGTGTAGAAATCTTTAATACTAAAAACAATGAATGCTTTAGTGTCATCTGCCTTCCTTCTTCGGAACAACGAATAGTAATTTTATGGTGTAATATCCAAACCATTGAAGCCTTAGGCTATTTTCGCGATAGTTTCCCCAGTATTAGCCTCGAACGTTTAATTTCTTATACAAAAGTGCTTTATTTTTGCTTTTTTCAAAAAATAGCTACTTTTGAAAAACCGTTATTTATTAGTGATTCATCTTTCACAAAAAATCAAACTGAGCAATTATCATTCTCACTAAATGAAGTTAATTATCATAATAGTTATTATAAAGAGCAACTAATGCTTGATGCATTGCAAAAAGGCATTTTAGTAGAATTCAGGCCTCGCTTAGCGGATTTTATACAAAGTGGAACATTTGGTGAAATGACTGTTGGAAACGAATTAAGAAATAGTAAAAATCTTTTAATTGCAGCAACAACACTTTTTACACGTGCAGCAATCAAAGGTGGAATGCATCCAGAATCTGCCTACGCTTTAAGTGATCGTTGTGTTCAACGAGTTGAGCGGCTTCAAAAAATTGATAGTATTGTTGAACTAATGCAAGAAATTGGTGAATTGTTTGTAAAAAGAATTCGTGCGGCTCAGAATTTCTCAGATTCTACCTTAATATTTTTAATCCAAGATTATATTTTTAAACACCTAAATGAACACTTGGAACTTGATAAATTAGCCTCAAAATTGGGATATTCAAAAGGTTATCTCTGTCGAGTGTTCAAAAATTCCACTAATCAAACTATTATTGATTATACAAATGAGCAAAAAATTCGTGAAATTCAAAGTGAATTGGTTTTTTCAAATAAAACTATTACAGAAATCGCCGTCAGTTTAGGATTTAACGATCAAAGCTATTTAACAAAATTATTCATCAAAAAGGTCAAAACAACACCTACAGCTTTTAGAAGAAAATATCATATGTAACCTATTACAAAATAATACCCATTTACTTGCCTATTACTACTCTTCACTATACCGAAGAAACAATCTATCCATGATAATGATTTTGGAGACTGCAAAGCTCTATTTACTGGATGTCTATGTTAAAAGTTTAAAATAGCTTCATAATTTTAATTTTGCTTAAATCATCTCTAGCTTTTCCTAAAAAAATAAAACCGGCTAGGTCTTATTTAAAGACTTACCAATTTTTTACTCTTCTAATTCCAAATGACACCACTAATACTTGTAATTGATTGCTTAATGCTACCACTTTACTCATTACCTAATTTTAAATTATATCAGAATCATACAATCCACACGTGACCCTTATTTTTTGAGATTGAAATAACCTCCATTAATTAATACTATCTATTTCCAAATAATGCAAAATATTTTCAAGTATTAATATTTTGTCTGTTTTTCCAGTAACTAGCTTTTCAGGTGTCAAAAACCAAACATACTCACTGCATCTTCGTGCAAACTCTATATCGTGCAAGCTTATCAGAAATGTTCTTCCTCTTGACTTTTCTTGTACCAACATTCTGTAAAAAACTTGTTGATACTTGACATCTAAATATGTTAAAGGCTCATCTAACAATAATATTCTTGCTGGTTGTAAAAATGCATATGCTAGCCAGACTCTTTGCTGTTGTCCACCAGAAAGGCTGTTAATATCATTATTTAATAATTTGGTTAATCCAAGTTTAGCAATAATTTGATTATGTTGCTTTATATCAGATTCTGCTTTTTCCAAATGTGTAATTTCAAGTAACTGCTTAACTGTCATATAATCATAGACTTCACTTCTTTGCGGTAAATAAAATAAACTGTCATTTTCTAGCTTGATTTTCCCAGTTGTAGGTTTCATCAGGTGCGCCAACATTAACATTAGCGTTGTTTTTCCACTACCATTAGGTCCAAGTATTGTTGTTACATTATGTCTAACTATTTCCCCAGTTATCTTGCTAAAAACTTTTTTTGAACCATAAGATGCCTCTAACTCTTCAAATTGCACGTGACCACCTCATCAATAACATTAAGAATGCAGGTGCTAATAATACCAGTAAAACTGCATTCGTAGGTAATTCCGTTGGATAAAAAATAAAATGTGCAACCGTGTCTGCCAGAAGTACATCTAGAATACTAAAAACAATAACAAATGGTACTCTTGCAGCTATCCCTAAATGAGTATATTCACGAATCAGTTGATTAACTACTACTCCTGCAAAAAAAACAGTTCCTAACACAGCTGTCACTGCACCTAATAAACCTGCCGCAATTAATTGTAAACTCAAAGCTACTTTGGCTTCATCGATTCCCAGTTGCTTAGTTTGTAATTCAGGTAAGGCAAAATAATCCAAATATCTGCTGTTCTTTTGCCAGAAAACAATTGCGACTAAAGTAATCAAGGCCAGCCAGCCAACATCTAGCCACGTGACATTTGCCAGACTTTTCCCAGCCCAACCACTGCTTTCAGTCAAGATAGTTGTGAGTGCATTAAAAAACATTGCCAGACAAAAACCACCTATAATCAAGAACAAAACACGATTATGATATTTAAAAATACTGCTGCGTAGCAATAATAAACACAATATTCCAGCCACTGCTCCAATCAAGACACGATAAATCAGTGAAGCTGGTATTAAAACCGTTATTAATGCAATTGTTAATTCCGAACCACTTGCAATTCCTATCATTGAACCATCAAGGTATGGTTGTCGCAGTGTTGCTGCTAACAATACTGCGCTTAGACCTATTGCTAATCCCGTTCCAAGTTCAAATATTAATCTTGGCAGCCTTAATTGAATAATAATTAATTGCCAGTCACTTTGACTTTCTATCTTATATATTAATTGAAACAATGCTAAGAAAATACAACCTGAGAACATTAATCCAAAACTTAACTTTTGCTTATTCGTCAATCTGATTAAGCCACCTTTTTACTTGCTGATATGTCTGTCTAACTTTCAAATTGGCTGTCGGTGAAAATTTTGGTGCTTTTACATCATAAACATGATTTTCTTTAACTGCTTTCAAATCCTTATATGGACTTTGTTTAAAAGTTGTTATAAAAGCTGCCTTCACTTGTTTAGGCATTGCATGTGCCAATCGAATAACGATATCTGGATCAGCTTGTGCAATTGCTTCACTGCTTGCCGTAGTATAAAGTGAGGTCGAACTTGCGCCTACTACCTCACCACCAGCTCTTTTGACCAAATCACCCAAATAAGTTTTTGCGTTCATTACTAAAAAGCTGCCGCCAGGCATTCCCATTAGTATCAAAACTTTGGGTTTCTTAATTCTGCTGACATTCTTTATCTTTATTCGTGCAAGCAACTCCTGTGCATCTTTTTGCCGATCATACTTCCTACCCAAATATTCAATACTCTTTACCAAGTTACCATAATTTTGAAAGTTTAAGGATTTCATGCCTATTTTTTGTTCTTTTAACTTACTTTGATACTCATCTGTCAGTTCAGAGTCTACATAGACTATCTCTGGTTTTGCTTTCAGTAAATTCTCCCAATTAATACTCACATGATTGCCCACACGCATAATATTCTGGTATCTCTGAGGTACCTTTTGAAGACTGCTGTCACTTGGAACACCAACTAACTTCATTTTTAAATGTGCAAAAACCTCTGTAATAGCGACCGTTGTTGCTACTATTCTGGGCTGCTTTTCAGATACTTGACTACTTTTTTTCTTCTGGCTGAAGTACACCAAACCAAGAGCCATCATCAAGATAATAATACTTAAAATAACCTGCTTTATTTTCCTAGATCTTATAATGGCGAATCAACCCCCATACTCCAACACCGCCGCCAATTAATATTGCTGTTATTGAAAATCCGAGCATGCTCTTATTGCTGCTTTTGCTTTTATTATTATTGTTTTCTTTTTTATTATTCTTAGTTTTACTTTTTTTACTATTACTGGCTTTATTACTATTTTTTTTATTACTGCTTTCTGTTTTACTAGTTTTTTTGCTTGTACTCTGACTAGCTGTACTTGAAGTAGAAACAGAAGATGATGTTGAACTAGTAGCTGTTGCTGTGGTCGAACTAGAATTACTTGCAGCTACAGTTTTGGTTGTTGAACTACTGGTTTTATTAGAACTCATCACAGTTTCTTGCTGACTGCTTGAAGACGAACTACTAGCAAGCGCCGGAATGCTTGCAGCATCTAGTAATAAAGTAAAACCGTACGTATGATGATAATCCATGCTATCAATGTCAACCTTCATATTACCTGTCATTGACTGCTTCACCGACTTGGTAGTGAAAGAAAAGGTGTAGTAATCTGCGTTTCCAGAAGTACTTTTGCTGACTTGTGGTCCCTGACCATTAATATTTAAAATTTGTACAGGAAATGAACCTAAATCATGACTTGTTTTAATCGTAATGCTAACATTATATTGCGTTTGCCCGACTGAAATGGTTGCTGGTTTTACAAAGTATGCATCCGCAATAGATGTCTGCGTTGTGCCATATTTTTCAATCGTATAGCTAGCCTGATATGAAGAAGCAGACACTTCACTTGTTTTTATGAAGAAGGCCAAAAAGAAAGTTCCTGCAACTAATAATAAATATTTAATTTTCATTTGCGAAATCTCCCAACACTAAGAAGCGTTCCTCCTAATCCAATTGCAGTAATAAGTGCTAGAACACCTAAGATTGAAGCATAAGAGTAGTTTGCCTCGCCTGTCTGCGGAAGAGTTGATTTACTACTTTGTTTTGCAGGACTATCAGCACTTGCAGAACTACTACTTACATCTGCAGCAACAGCCAGTGTTGGTGCGGTTACATCTTCAATATCTTTTGTTGTCGTTGTAGTTTTAGCACTGTCACTAGTTGTTGCTTCATCTGTTCCCTCAGTAATACTTTTAATAACTGCCAATGCCTGAACATTGTGAGTAAACAGATTTGGAATTGTGTAAGACACACCTATCAAAATCTTGTTACCAACTTTTAGATCAGCAGCTTTTTCTTTACTCAAAACTCCAGTCCACGTCCCGCTAGTTGCATTCGCTGAGGTAACATTTTTGGTCATCTCTACCCCATTGAATGTTACTTTCGTCATATAATTCATCATTTTGTTTTGTGTAATTGTCACCGTCGCTGTTCCATTACTATTTTTTTGAATCTTAATCGCATCAGACCAGATACCATCTGTTTGAATCATCGAAAGTTCATTTAAATCTTTGCCTTCAGCATCTGCTTGGTGATATTCAACGTTTGCCACACTGGTTTCTACTTCAGAACTTGAACTCGCAGAACTTGAACCTGTAGAACTTGAACCTGTGGAACTTGAACCTGTGGAACTTGAATCTGTGGAACTTGAATCTGTGGAACTCGAATCTGTGGAACTTGAATCTGTGGAACTTGAATCTGTAGAACTCGAATCTGTGGAATCTGTATTTGTTGCAGCTTCTGCTTCAGCAACCGTTACTAAAGAGTCAGCTTTAACCAAACTTTTACTATTGATCACAACCACTGCATCAACTGTATGCGTAAAATTAATGCTTGCGACTGTATATGTCATATTGGCTACTATTTTATTTCCATTTGAAATTTTTTTCACAGTTGCAGCTGGAATCGTTGCAGTCCACGTTCCACTTGTTGCATCACTTGTATTAACATGCTTATCCATCTGTACACCATCAAACGATAAATTCGTCATATAATCCATCATACTTTGTTGTGTCAAAGTTAATTCAGCCGTTCCATCGCCTTTTAATTGGTAAGTAATATTGTCACTCCAAATAGAATTTTCTTGTATCATGGATGCTTCCCCTGAATCACCATCTAAAGCTGTTTCCTCATACTTATTGTACTCAACAGCTAGCGCATATTCACCTGGTTGATCAATTGTATCTGGAACACCACTGTTAATCTTTACGTAAAAATCATGATTTCCCTTATATGTGCCTGAGTTATAAGTAATATTTGATAAATATGTATCACCATTAATCAACTTTATAGCTTCTTGCGGTGACAAGTTAACACTCCAAGTACCTGTGCTACCTTCACTTTTTTCAACTAACGAGTGTCCATTAAAAGTTGCTGAAGTCATCACTGACATCATCGACTTTTGAGTAAAAACCAACTTTGCTTGATTACTTGAATTAACAACTAATTGTGCTGATGTATCCCAAAAACTATTCATTGCAGTAGAAGATTGAGTTGCATCTTCATCAGAATAATATCCTACATCCAATGTATATGTTCCTGTTGGCAAAACTTTCTCTATACTATCCGTACTTGCAGCATGAGCTTGCACAGTTCCACAAGCTAGAGCAAAAAATGCAACCGCTAACATTATGACTAACTTAAATCTTCTTTTCATGTATATTCCCCCTAGTCTTTAATTGAGAATCAATATCAATTAAGTTGTTTTAATTTTAGCACACTCTTAGAAATATTCAATAAAAAACCAAAAAAAATTTATGTAGATGAGAAAGTTTATTAGTGCACAATATTTATTACATTAGATTCTTTAAAAATAATATAAATTATCCGTCTGTTTTTAATCTTTCTTATTATTTTGGGGTTATTCTTGTTTTTTCTTTTCAGATAAACTATAATGACACATTGTCACATGACAAGTCGTCATAAAGGAGAAAACGATAATGCCCAAGGATACTTTTTTCAATCTTGCTCCCGAAAAAAAAGCAAGGTTGTTCGCTGCAATTAGTCATGAATTTTCAAGAAAGAGTTTTGATGATTCTGCAATCAGTGAGATCATTGAACTTGCAGGTATTCCTAGAGGAAGCTTTTATCAATATTTTGCCGATAAATTAGATTGCTATCTCTACTTTGTCGGACAAATCCAGAATGAACAAAATACACTTTATCTAACTATTTTAGAGAAGACTAGTGGGGATTTGTTCGAAGCATCCAAGCAATTTTTCAAGGCAAGCATTACGGACGTATTAGAAGGAAGTCACTCTGAATTTTATCAAACAATGATTGAAGCTCATGATTTTCGTCTTCAAAGAGCACTAGGGCATGGAAATATGCATCAATTAATTCAGAAACTATATGCACAAACTGATCTCTCGCTCTTACGAATCAACTCATTTGAAGAATTTCGCGATTTAGTTAGTTTGATGTTGAATATTTTCTTTAAATCTGTTGGTAGTTACTTTCACAATCATTCAAAAAAAGACTCGCTTTCTGTCGCTACTGTTCAAGAAAGTTGCCTTAAAATGCTTTCTTGGCTCCAATACGGAGTTGTAAAAATAAATTGATTTAGATGTTATGGAGGTCACTTATGTATAAAATAGTTCGCAATCGTTTGGAAACATGGCCCGTTTTAGCCGCCGCATTTTTTATGATTATTCAGGTTTTTTGCAATCTTAATTTGCCAACACTCACTTCTGATATGATCAACAAAGGTGTAGCCACTGGCAACACGACCTATATTTGGCATACTGGTGCAAAAATGTTGGGTATCACACTAATTGGGATCTTAGCCTCGGCTGGAAATGTCTTTTTTGCAGCAACACAAGCCCAAAAACTTGGTACTAAACTGCGGAATGTATTATTTGAAAAAGTTCTTAATTTCGGAAATCATGAGGTTGATAAATTTGGGGCTTCCTCACTCACAACAAGAACAACAAACGATGTACTACAAATTCAAAATGTGACAGTTATGATTTTACGAATGATGCTTCAAGCACCCGCAATGTTAATTGGCGGAATTATAATGGCCTATTTAAGTGAAAAGAAACTCACAATTGTTTTCCTTATATCTCTGCCGTTATTAGCAATTGCAATCGGAATTGTCATGTCCTTTGCTGGACCATTATTCAGCAGCTTGCAAAACAAAATCGACCGAATTAATCTTGTTTTTCGTGAAGGACTAACTGGCGTCCGTGTTGTCCGAGCTTTTCGACAAGACACTTTCGAACAAAATCGTTTTAAAGATGCAAATAAGTCCTATACAAATACGGCTATTAAAGCATTCAGCTTGGTATCTTTGATGTTCCCAATTATGACATTAATTCTAAACGGAACAAACATTGGAATTATCTGGATTGGAGCTAACTTAGTTGCCAAACAGTCAATGGAAATTGGAAATTTAGTATCATTTATGACCTATGCTGCAATGATTTTATTCAGCTTTATGATGCTCTCAATGGTTTTTGTATTTATTCCCAGAGCGCAAGCTGCAGCTGTTCGTATTCAAGAAGTTCTAGACACAGAATATTCAATTAAAGAAAAGACACATCCTGTCTCCTTGAGTGATTCTGAACTCTCGCTTTCCTTTAAAGATGTTGCTTTTCGTTATGCTCACGCTGAACGCCGTGCACTTGAATCAATTAGTTTTAACTTACATCCAAGTGAAACACTCGCAATCATTGGTGGAACCGGCGCAGGTAAGTCAACTTTAATAAATCTGATTCCAAGATTATATGATATTGAAGCTGGACAGATTAGTCTTAATGGAACTGATATTTCCACATTGTCTCAGAATCGGCTCCATGAACAGATAGCATTCGTTCAGCAAAGGGCTTTCTTATTCAAGGGTACAATTCGGAGCAACTTACAGGTTGGAAAACCAGATGCGACTGAAGATGAAATGTGGCATGCACTTGAAATAGCACAAGCATCCAAATTCGTCAATGAACTTGATAAAGGGTTGGATTCCATCGTTGAACATAATGGAGCCAACTTCTCAGGTGGACAGCGCCAGCGTCTTGCAATTGCCCGTGCAATCATCAAACAAGCTGCGATTTATATCTTCGATGATTCGTTCTCTGCGCTTGACTTTAAGACAGATGCAAACCTGCGCAAGGCACTATCTAACGATGCAAAAATCGGTCAGAGCATCGTTATTATCGTTGCTCAGAGAATTGCAACAGTCACCACAGCTAATCAAATCATCGTTCTTGATGAAGGCAAAAATATTGGTCATGGAACACATGCTGAATTGAAAGAAAGTAACTCTACCTACCAAGAAATTATTAAGTCACAGTTGAAAGGAGAGGACATCTAATGGCTAATCATGGACCAGCAAGTAACATCGGTAAAACAACAGAAAAACCAAAGAATTTTTGGCAGACTACATGGCGTCTGTGCAAGTACATGGCACCTTGGAAATGGTTCTTATTCGTCGTTATTGCATTTGCGGTCGGCTCTGTTATTTTCCAGATTATTTCGCCCAAGATTTTAGGCGAAGCAACTACCGCTATTTTCAATGGTCTCTTAAAGGGATATAAAGAGATAAAAGCTGGACAGCATCTTAGTTCTCTTCCAATCGACTTTACAAAGATAAAAACTATTTTACTAACTGTCGGAATTATGTATATTTTCTCAGCTGCCCTGTCTTTTTTCCAACAGCTGATTATGGCCAATATTTCACAAAAAATTGTTTTCCGACTCCGCCAAGATCTTAAGTCGAAATTGCAAAGACTGCCAATTGTATATTATGATACTCACTCCAATGGTGATATCATGTCTCGTGCGATTAACGACATGGACAATATTGCTGGAACGTTGCAACAAAGTCTCGCGCAAATTGTCACGAGTGCCGTCACTTTTGTTGGCGTCTTATTCATGATGCTTTCAATCAGTTGGGAGATGACTTTGATTGCTTGTATTACCGTTCCACTTGGTATACTCGTTATTTCTCTAGTCGCCCCACGGTCACAAAAATATTTTGCAGCACAGCAAAAGAGCTTGGGTTTACTTAATGATCAAATCGAAGAAAGTTTTTCTGGACACACGGTTGTTAAAACCTTCAACAAGGAAAAATCAAGTATTAAAACGTTTAAAGAACAAAATGATACTTATTACCGTTCTTCATGGAAAGCCCAATTCATTTCTGGACTAATTATGCCTCTCATGAACTTTGTTTCTAATATTGGATATGTCTTTGTAGCTGTTGTAGGTGGCTTAAAAGTAGCAAATGGACAAATTACACTTGGAAATATTCAAGCCTTCTTACAATACGTCAACCAGTTCACTCAGCCAATCACACAACTTGCTAATTTGGCCAACACTATTCAAGCGACTGTTGCATCTGCTGAGCGCATCTTCCAAGTATTAGACGAAGAAGAAATGAAAGATACTAGCGTTGCAATAACAGATGAAACACAGAATATCGCGAAGATTAAGTTCGAACATGTCGATTTCGGCTACAATAACAGTGAAATCTTAATTAAAGATATGAATCTTGCAGTCAAACCCGGGGAAAAGGTTGCAATTGTTGGTCCAACTGGTGCTGGTAAAACTACTCTAATTAATCTGCTAGAACGCTTCTATGACATTAAGAATGGCTCACTTAAACTTGATGGACGTGATATCAGAAATCTAACACGTGAACAAGTCCGTGCGCATTTTGCGATGGTTTTACAAGATACGTGGCTTTTTACGGGTTCGATTTACGATAATATCAAATATGGGCGAGAAGATGCTGTGGAAGAAGAAGTCTATCAAGCTGCTAAAGCTGCCCATGCTGATATGTTCATTCGACAATTACCTAATGGTTACCAAACAATCCTGAATGAAGAAGCTTCGAACATCTCCCAGGGGCAGCGCCAGCTCTTGACGATTGCCCGCGCCTTCTTAGCAAATCCAGATATTTTGATTTTGGACGAAGCAACTAGCTCGGTTGACACCCGAACCGAAATTCTTATTCAAAAAGCAATGGCACGTTTACTTAATAATCGTACTAGTTTTGTAGTTGCACATCGACTTTCTACAATTCGCGATGCTGATAGTATCTTAGTAATGAATCATGGGTCGATTATTGAGACTGGAAATCATGACTCATTAATGAAGCAAAATGGATTCTATGCTGATTTATACAATAGTCAATTTACCGTTCCCGTTGATTAGTTCTACTAAAAATAAAAAAGAGCTGTAATAATTTGTGACGACTCTAAAAAATTAGTTTTCTAGTCTAATTCTTTAGAAATCATCTTCCAATTATTGCAGCTTTTTTGTATAGGTACTTATTTCTTTTAAAACTATATCTCAAGTGTCCGGATGAACGCTAAAGAGACAACTCCTACAATTACAATTACCAAAAGGCTCTTGGTTAAAAGTGCACTTAAAATCGTTGGCACCGAGGCCGCTAAATTTTCAATATTTAGACTTGGCAGCTGACCTAGATGTTGAATAAATAAACTTTCAAACCATAGTGCAGACATTATTGTAAGTGGGACAAAGCTCAAAAAACTCACCATTTTATCGTTCAACTTATATTTTTTCAAAATTACTAAAGGAAAGACTTTAGACAACCAGACCACAAAACCGGAACATATAATAATCTTAAATACATAATCAAAAGAATACATTTTTCATGATCACTCCAAACAAGCAGCCCAAAACTGTTACTAGTAAAATCAATATGTTTGCAGAAACAAAAATCAATCCAATATAGATTGTAAACAGCGTGAATAAAATAACCAGTATTTGCAGTCCCAACTTAATTTCTCTCTCGCTGATGATTTGCAAACACAATAGTCCAATGAACATTGCAACTAAAGCAAAATCCAATCCAAATTTCTGAGGTGTTCCCACATAGTCACCTATTAAAGCTCCAATAAGTGAAGCAATTGCCCACGTAAAATATGCTATCAAATTACTGATGTTGAGCCAGTCGAAATTTAATCTTTTTTTGGTATAATTAATTTTATTCATGCTTAATACATATGTTTCATCGGTTAGCAGTGAACCCAATAATATATTTTTAAGGATTGACTCTTGTTCTAAATAGGGTGCGACTGACATACTGATTAAAATCATTCTTGCATTGACTAGAAATGTTGCCAAAATAATTGGTAATAGCTCACTATGACTAATAATCATGCCAATTATCACGAATTGAACTGAGCCGCCATACGTTATCATCGACATCAATAAAACTTCCAACACGGTCAATCCAGAGGCCCTGCCAACGATTCCAACAGTTATTCCGATGCCAACGTAACCAAGAACGGTAGGCAAAGTTTCAATAATTCCCCGTCTTCTTGTTAACTGACTATTCAATCTTCCAGCCTTTCATTCTCATAAGCATTATTCAATCTTATCTAATGCTTGTTTAAGATCTGCAATCAAATCTTCGGCGTTCTCAATTCCAATTGAGATTCTAATCAAATCTGGCGTAATTCCTGCTTGCAACAACTCATCCTTGTTCAACTGTGCATGGGTTGTCGATGCTGGATGAATAATTAATGACTTCGCATCCCCGACATTAGCCAGTAAAGAAAAAATCTCAAGACCTTCAATTAATTCTTTCCCTGCTTTTTCCCCACCTGTCAATCCAAGAGTAAAAATAGAACCTACACCATTTGGAAAATCACGTTTTGCTAATTCTTTATACTTATTATCGGCTAACTCTGGATACTTAATCCAAGATACCTTCGGATGTGCTTGTAAAAATCCAATGATCTTCCTAGTATTTGCAACATGCCGTTCTACCCGCAACGATAACGTTTCTAACCCTTGGAGCAATAGAAATGAGTTGAATGGACTAATGGCTGCTCCTGTATCACGTAGCCCTTCAGCACGAACCTTTGTAGTAAATGCCCCTCCGATTAAATCAGCAAAGACTAAGCCATTGTATTGTGGATCTGGTGTAGTAAATTCTGGATATCGTCCACTCTTTTGATAATCAAACTTGT
The DNA here is from genome assembly GCF_047719775.1 of Liquorilactobacillus sp. NCBI lineage: Bacteria > Bacillati > Bacillota > Bacilli > Lactobacillales > Lactobacillaceae > Liquorilactobacillus > Liquorilactobacillus sp. The sequence continues at coordinate 19,528 of NZ_JBDNTS010000011.1, read as the reverse complement.
CATTTTCTACAATTATTCCGCCCATAGCTGTTCCATGTCCACCAATAAATTTGGTTGCAGATTCAACCACGATATCTGCCCCATGATCAAGTGGACGATATAAGTATGGTGAAGCAAAAGTATTATCAGAAATAACTAAAATTCCATGTTCATGCGCAATCTTCGCAATTGCTTCAAGGTCTATGAGGTTAATATCCGGATTACCAATTGTCTCAACATAAATTACTTTTGTATGCTCATTTATTTTTTCTGCAAAATTATTTGAATCATCTGAATCCACAAAGTGTGTTTTAATCCCTAATTTGGGTAAGGTCACATTAAATAGATTATAAGTTCCACCATAAATTGTACTTGCTGAAATAATCTCATCACCTTGACCCGCGACATTAGTAATTGCTGCTGTAATCGCTGCCGCACCCGTCGCTAATGTCACACCGCCAGTTCCATTTTCTAATTCTGCCACACGCTCGTCAACAACTGCTGTCGTCGGATTAGTCAAACGATTATAGATATTGCCAGGATCTTGAAGGGCAAAACGTGCAGCTGCTTGGGCCGCATCTTTAAATACATATGATGTTGTCTGGTATATGGGTACAGCGCGCGCCCCAGTTTCGTCAACTTTCTGTCCAGCATGTACCTGCAGTGTTTCGAAATGCAGTTGTTGTTTTGTCATAGTAAATTCCTCCTGTTTTAATTATCTTTTTTAACTAAAATATAACAAACTTAAAATTTATTTGAGCTCCACTTGCCTTTTTGCGCTCATTCCATATATCATTTCCAAATCTGCTTTGCTGTATCAACTACCAGCTTAATTTTGGCCCATTGCTGCTCCTGTGTTAGCTTGTTTCCTTCTTCAGTTGAAGCAAAACCACATTGCGTGCTTAACTGTAAATGTTCTAGCGTTACATACTGTGCGGCTTCATTTACCCTGGCAATTAGTGATTCCGGTGACTCAAGCGCTGGATGTTTACTTGTTACTAATCCTAAAACAACATCCTTTCCTGCTGGAACCTTGGCTAATGGTGCGAAGTCTCCCGAACGATTGTCATCAAACTCAAGATAAAAGGCTGCAACATCTTCTTTTGCAAACAGATAATCCGCAACCGGTGCATATCCACCAGAAGCAGCCCATGTTGAATGATAATTTCCTCGGCAGACATGCGTACTGATTCTTAAATCATCTGGAAGGTTTACCAATGCTGCATTATTAACCGCTAGATATGTCTTTTGAATTGCTTGCCGGTCTAGACCCTCGCTCGCACGCGTTGCCCAATAGTGATTATCAACCACCATGCCCCATGTACAATCATCCAACTTTATATCCCGACAACCTTCGTCGTATAATGCGAGAATTAATTCACGATATGCTTTTCCAATATCAGCAATTAATTCATCATCTGTTTGATAAAATTGTCTTAAGGACTTAGTATTCTCCTCATCTCGTACAAGCTCTGAATAAAATTGAGCAGGTGCTGGAATACTTTGTCGTGCAATTATTCCATTGTCATTTTCAACCAACTCTTTTAGAAACTTGTAGGCGCGTAAATCTGGATGATCCGTACCAAATTTTATCTTACCAATAACTCTTGCAGAATCTGCTCTGGTTTCTTCATCATGAAATAAATATCCATGACTAGGTATGACATGCTCAATCCCCTCAAATCCCCAAAAGGTATCTAGGTGCCAATAACTTCTTCTAAATTCACCATCTGTTACAATCTTCAAGCCACTTTCTTTTTCTTTTTCCACTAATTCCCTAATTAAATTATCCTCAATTACCTGTAATTCTTTTGCAGTGATTTCCTTGTTATTGAATTTCTCGCGAGCCTTCTTTAGTTCATCAGGTCTCAAAAAACTCCCCACAATATCATAATGTATTTTTGTAACCGTTGAATTAACCATAATTAAAATCCACCTTCCATTGATTCAGAAATAGTCCTTACCAGCAACTGCTATTAAAATAACAAAAAAGCCCCTTACCCGTCTCACAGAAACAGGTAAGGGGCGAATTAGCGCTATACCACCCTTGTTCACACTTAAAAAGTGTCTCATCAGCACATAAAAAAGATACTATGCCTGGGAATTTAACGGTTCCTACCGAATATTCAGCAATCTACCAAACATCTCTATCTCAAAGCTCATCTTCACTAATCTAATTAATATCTGCTCTCAGCACCGTCAGACTTTCTGTAAAAAATTATCATTAGTTACTCTTCTTCTCACAAGATTATTAATATCGTTCTAATAGCTTAATGGAATTCTAATACTTCACAAACTATCTGTCAACTAAAAAATAAATTATTTTTCAAATTTTTTTGTACGTCTTTCATATAACACATACAACCAATAACCAATAACTCCAAATAATACAGGTCCAATTAATTCTAAAAAGAGATTCAAATAATTCTTAGTTGTGATTGCATCAACCATTGTCGAGCCAACGCCTAATAAAAGGACAAGGTTAACTGCTATAACGATTGTCATATACTTCCACTTTACCTTAAAAATGACATAGGGCTTTACAATTTTTTGATTGCGTTTAAAGAAGATAAAGGCACTAACAAGGAATAAATATGGCAGCGTAGATGAAACATTATCCATCAATGTTAAAATTTCATAAAAAGCTTTTGCAGAATTATTTCCAAATGATGTCAATGCAATTAATATACAAACAATCACTGCCTGCCACCACATTGCATTACTTGGCATTCCAAAACGATTAAGTGCTGGAAGCGATTTTGGCCATAACTTCTTTGGGGTTCCAAGAATGAACGACTTTATCGGCATATAAACAATCACAAAAAAAGACCCTAAATAACTCAATAACATTGTAAAAGAACCAAAACGAGCAAAGAAGAAACTTAATGCTTCAGCTTGATTAGCTGATAAACCAAGTGCATTACCGATACTATATCCTAAGTTGCTCATCAAAACATATGTTGTATTGCCTAGATTCACACCGCCCTTTTGAAATACCTCATGCCAGTTTGCAGAAGTACTCCATAGAAAGATAATAATTGCATATGCTGATGCGATCAGTAACGCGCTGATTCCCAATGCAATTGGAAAATTTCTTTTTGAATTTTTCATTTTATCTGAAATACCACCCAATGCTTCAATTCCTGCATATGCATAAACTGCATAAATTAAAAAAGAAATCATTTGACTGGTTGACTGGTAGCTTGGTCGGGGCGATTCAATGAAGCTTTTGGGAAAATTAATTGGCTCTGCCAACTTGAAACCATTTAAAACAAGAAAAAAAAGACTTGCTGTTATAAAAAATAATGCTAAAACAACCGCCGCTATTCCCCCGATTGCTGCCAGGCTGGATACTTTATCTAAGCCTCTCACAGAAATAGCTGTCACAACTATGATAAATAATATACTAATCAATCCAATTGTCTCAGTTGAATTCAAGCCAAAAATGTGCCATTGTCCTGTTTTATCAGCACCGCTAATCGTTGTAGACAACATTATCCAAATTTTAGAAACTGTTGAAACAGTTAAGATTATCCAAGATGCAATCCATATAAACCCGCCGATGAATGCCCACTTTAGCCCTAGAGATTTCTCCAACCATGAGAAGACGCCCCCAGGTTCATCACGCATCGCAACCCCAAACTCAGAAAACATCAGGGTTGAAGGAACAAAAAAGAAAAGAGCAGCTAGAATATACCATATAATTCCAGCATCCCCCATGGTGTAATACGCAATTGATGTGTTGTCAAATGAAAATGTAGAAGTAAATATCATGAGCATCACACTCATTAATGTAAGCTGTTTTTTATCTGTCATCTTAATTCTCCATAAATTTTAATTAATCTTATTAAATTACTATTCAAAAGTAACATTTTGAATTTACTTGTCAAGTAGCATAAACATTTACCATTATTCATTCTACTTTATAAAAAGAGCATTTTATATAGCAGTCGATTAAAAAAACAAGGTTTTTTATAGCATTGTATTTCTATAACAAATAGGTTAAAATTAGTTTATTAATTTATTATGAGAATTATTTATTATCGATTCTTTTAAACGAGTTTACAAATTAATTTGTACTATGATATCCATTGGTCTCGCAATTATTTAGGATAGGGAGTGTGTCATAGGTCGGAAAAATTTGAGTACTAACTCGAAATTACGAACATCGCGAGTACTTTGCTATGAGTAATTCGAAGTTAGACGGAGAGTTTTGACTTATGAAACACGTTTATACGGAATAAATAGAAGGACTGAATCAAAATTTAACTTTTGACCCAGCTCTCTTTTTTTATAAAAGAATTAATTTATATAATACGAGGAGTGTACTTAGTGAAAAGAAACAACAAGGAATTAAAACGTGCTTTATCTTCACGTCAAATGCAGATGATTGCCCTTGGCGGTACAATTGGTGTCGGACTCTTTATGGGTTCTGCCGCTACAATAAAATGGACTGGTCCCTCCGTTTTATTGGCTTATGGCTTGGCAGGGTTGGTGCTGTACATAGTAATGCGTGCACTTGGAGAAATGCTTTATGTTGATCCTTCAACAGGATCCTTTGCAAAATATGCCTCAGAATATATTCATCCTCTTGCAGGTTATCTCACTGCTTGGAGCAATATTTTTCAATACTTAGTAGTTGGTATCAGTGAGGTAATTGCCGTTGGTCAGTATTTAAATTATTGGTGGCCGAATCTACCTGGCTGGATTTCAGGAGCAATTGTCATTATTACGCTTTGTATTGCAAATCTCGTCTCCGTTAAAGCGTATGGAGAACTTGAATTTTGGTTTGCACTAATTAAGGTTTTAACAATTATTTTTATGTTGATTCTAGGGGCACTCGTGATTCTATTAGGCCTAGGAAATAATTGGCATCCAATTGGTTTCTCTAATTTGTGGTCTCATGGTGGATTCTTCACAGGTGGTTTCAAAGGCTTTATCTTCGCGCTTTCAATTGTAATTGCCTCATATCAAGGAATCGAAGTGATTGGAATTACTGCCGGTGAAGCTAAAAATCCACAAGTTACAGTTGTCAAATCAATTAAATCTATCGTTGCTCGTATTTTGTTATTTTATATTGGTTCGATTTTCGTCATCGTTACAATCTATCCGTGGAATCAGTTGGCTAAAGTTGGCTCTCCTTTTGTCGAAACATTCTCTCGTGTAGGGATTTCAGCTGCAGCGGCCATCATCAATTTTGTGCTTGTAACAGCGGCAATGTCCGGTTGCAACTCCGGAATATTCAGCTCCAGCCGCATGCTTTATACACTTGGTTTAAAAAAGGAAATCAATGCTAAGTTTACAAAATTATCTGCAAGAGGCGTTCCTGTCCTACCTGTTTTCACAATTTCCTTGGGAATTTTACTTGGTCTAATACTAAATGAAATTCTACCTTACTTTATCAAAAGCAGTTCCAATATTTTTGTCTTAGTCTATAGTTCAAGTGTACTTCCAGGAATGGTTCCATGGTTTGTAATCTTACTTAGTCAGTTGAAGTTCCGCAAAACAAAAAAGGATGAATTAACAAATCATCCCTTCAAGTTACCTTTGTATCCATTTAGTAGTTACTTTGCACTTTTAGCATTATCTCTAACCTTATTGTTTATGTTCTTCAATCCAGAGACCAGAATTTCAGTAATCGTTGGCGCGCTCTTCTTGGTTATTATGTCATTGATATTTTGGAAGACACATCCTAATAATTAAATTAAATAAAATAGTATTCCTTAACAGATTAATTATATAATGATCCCCAAAAAAGTTGAATCAAAAAAATTTGGCTCAAGGGGATCTTTTTTAATCAAAAAATTTAAATTGATCCTGCCATAAAAAACCTTGCTGCAACTTAACACCTCTGCTGGCAATTAACAAATTTAGACTATCAGAATCAATTCCTTCAACCACAAATTCTAGCTTTGCTTCATCAGCAACTAACTTCCAAAATTTAATTAATAATAGTGTTGCTTCTTGACTAAGTAATCTAAGCGAAACTAATGATAATTTTACCCTTTTAATTTGCATAATATTTTCTAGAACAAAAGGTAGTGTATTACATCCCGAACCAATATCATCAAGTGCAAGCTCGTATCCCAGCTTTTTTATATCCGCTATACATTTGATTGTCTTCGTTTTATTGACTGCCCTGTTATTTGGCAGCTGTTCAGTTATTTCTATCTTAATATTTTTCCTGGACTTCTTTAAATTTTCTAAAAATAAATATGTCGATTTAAACGTAAGCTGTTGCGGACTAATATTTACCCAGAGTATCCATTGTGAGTTCAGTTCCAAAATTCTTTTAATTTTACTATAACTCCATGCCATTAACATTTCATTTCTTCTGTTGTCTTGACTCAAATATTCAAACTCATCTTCGGAAAATTTTGATTTTTTTTCTCTCTTAATAAGATTTCATATTCATTTGTTTTGACTCCTTCGTATTCTCTAATAATTGGCTGTAAACAAAAGAATAAATTATTAAATAATTTTTTTGTATACTCATCACCCTGACTGTCTGTGATCATCTTTATTTCTCCTCTACATCAAATTTTTATTAGGGTAGACCCAAATTTGAAATTATTTTGTCTTTAATTCCTCAATAATTTATTTAAAAAATATTTTTTTTCACAAGAAAAGAATCGATTTTTATATATTGTCTTAAAAAACGCTTTCAAATCTAATAATTATACACAATAATTGTTAATTTTTTTCCCTATTTGGCATTAACATATGGTATATTTTATAGTAAACTTATGGCAATAAGGGTCTACCCATAGTAGAATATGAATATCAGAAACGCATGAATATATTCATAATTATTTATTTGGGATGTTATTATATGAAATTTGGTTATGTACGAGTATCTTCAAAAGATCAGAATCTAGCACGGCAAATTGAACAACTAAAAAAGGTTCCTGTCGAAAAAATTTTTTCAGAAAAAGAATCTGGAAAAAATATCAATAATCGTTTCGAACTTTTAAATTTATTAAACTGTATTAAAAAGAATGATATTGTTTACGTTACAAGTCTAGACCGACTCGGAAGAAACGCTGATGATTTAACAGAAATTATTCAGTACATCAAAAAAAGAGGAGCGTCATTACAGAGTTTGGATTTACCCGATTTTTCAAATGTGCCCGATGTAAATTTAAGAAACATGCTGACAGACATTTTAGTAACAGTCTTTAAATTCCAAGCTCAAAGTGAACGCGAAAAAATTAGAGAACGGCAACGCGAAGGAATTGCGCTAGCAAAAAAACGAGGCGTCTACAAAGGACGCCCCGTTCTATACAGTGCTGATTCACCAAGCCCACAAAAAAGAAAGGTTTATTTTGCGATAAAACAGGGACTTGATGATGGATATTCTGTACCATACTTAGTTAATAAGTATGGAATTAGCCATGGAACAGTTTACCGCATAAAAAAAGAAATTAGTAAGAAAAAGTAATGCACTCTTTCTATCTTACCAGCTTGAACGTAACATTAAAAAAAATAGTTTCTTTTTGATAACGTACTCCTATCTTTCCATTAAATGCATCAATCAAACTCACTGCCATTGAAAGGCCTATTCCAAAACCCTTTTTAGCACTATTTCGGGACTTATCATCGCGATAAAAGCGCTCAAAAAATTTACTATAATTACTATTCTTGCCTTTAACGTAGGTGTTCCCCACCATTAAAGTTGCTTTCTTGAGTTTTTTATCAGGAACAAGCGCCACACTAACGGTTCCACCATCATCACAATATTTATTTGCATTATCAAGCAAAATATTGCAGAGCTCAAGAAAACTATTTTCTTCTGCATTTATTTTAAGGTCAGGGGAAATATTAATTTTAAATTGCTTATTTTGCTGAACAACAACAGACTTAAAACTCTTTGTTGCACGCTCAAGTATGCCTGATGCCTCAATCACCGACAAATCTAGTTGCTGCTGCTCTTCCATGCGAGCTAACGAAATCAGGTTATTAATCAGCTGTGTTAAGCGATTAACCTGCTGATCATTACTTACAGTCCACTCTGTTTGTCCAGTTATCATTTCTTGCAGCTCATTATTAGCCTTAATTATAGATAATGGTGTTTTCAACTCATGCCCCGCGTTGGTTACAAATTCTCGTTGCCGCTTGTCTGCTAATACGATTGGCCTAATTGCACGTCTAGATACAGCGATTAACATCAGAGTGAATAGGATTAGACTTGTTATTCCTAGAATCATACCTACCTTCACAATATTATTAGTACTCTCCATAATTACAGATTGATCAAGAAAAACAATTGTTGTTTTCCCGTTCTTTTTTGAAGTTTTATAAGCATAACTCGATACCACAGACCGCACAGAACCAGACTGCCGCTTACTCCTAAAAACTTGGTAGCCTAGACTAGATATCGTTTCACTAGGTACACTAACAATATGTGAGTTATCCAGCGAAACCTGCTTCCCTTTGCTATTGAATGAAACACTAAAGTAGCGATACTGATATAAACTTTCCTGATTAAATGTTGGTCCAAAACGTTTCTTAACATTTTGTGTGTTAATTTGCGAATTTATTTTTCCATTATTTTGCAGAAGTATGATGAGTACATTATCAATTTGTTGCTTTGCTCTATAGTATGAGACTCCTACGATGCCACCAATGAGTGTCACTAATACAATGAATAGCGCGATAGTTGACATATAGATAAAGCGATAACGGATTTTTTGGATCATTTAGGATCCTCCTCACTGTTATTAATAAGTTGATAAGGTCCTCCTTTATTGCCACAAATACCTACGTGTGCATTGACAGATTGCAGTTTTTGTCTTAAATAAGAAATATAAATCCAGAGCATTTCTGTGTCAATTTTTTCATTTTTCCCCCATGTGTGTTCAATCAGCGCCTTATTATCCAACTTTTTTTGAGAATTTAAAATCAATATATTCAATAATTTAGTTTCTTCCACAGATAAGCTGATAGAGTTATAACTTTCCAATCTTTGTTCCGTATTTTTTAGAGTTATGTCTCCAAAGTCTAAAGTATCTTCGGTATATTTTTCATTTCTTCGCTCTAAAGACCTTAATCTTGCCAGCAGTTCTTTTAGGGAAAACGGCTTTGTCACATAATCATCTGCACCGGCATCCAACCCTGTAACCTTGTCATCAACTTCTGACATTGCGGTCAGCATGATAATGTATGTTTGATTCCCTGCAGCTCGAATTTCTTGTACCGCTTCTATCCCTGTCATCACTGGCATCATGACATCAAAAAGCATAGCATCAAAAATCTCATCTTCGGCCTTTTTCACTGCCTCTACTCCGTTATATACCGGAATAACTTCGTATCCTTTACTCTGCATAGCAGCACATAAGACTCTTGATAATTCCTTTTCATCTTCAGCTAGTAACACTCTCATCAAGTCACTCCCTAATCATATTCATGAATTACTTGCCTAATTGTTTGCATTTGTACGTCACACGAAGCTAATTGATCTGCACAGCGCTTTAGCTCATTGCCGATTTGCTCTGGATTCTTAATATTATGTTTGTATTTCAATTCATGTTCCAAGCTTGCCCAAGAATCCATGGCAATTGTCCTTAGTTGGATTTCAGCATAATAATTACCAGGAATACGACCATTAATATCGGGATATGGGCAACTAACCTTGATAATCAGATGATAGCTCCGATAGCCATTAGGCTTCGATTTTGAAACATAGTCTTTTTCTTTAACTACAACGCACCAATCTTGTATTTTCAAAAAGCCAACCAGTTTATAGATATCATCAATAAAATTACATACAATCCTAATTCCAATTGCATCCTTACAATCATTAAGCGCACTTTTAGGCGTAAGATCCAACCCTTTTCTTTGGCACTTTTCAATCATGCTGTATGAACACTTAATCCTGCCAATCAAGTGTTCATACAGCTTTTCACCATCTTGTTTTTCAACTTTTTGACTAAGCTCGTCAATTTTATGCATAATTTCATCTTTTATTTCTGGAAGATAATTTCCATAAGCACCGTATATTTCCATATTATTCAGTCCTTCAGTCACTAATTTAATACCTTTGATACACAAACTAAACATTTTTTCTACATTGTTCCATAGTTCTAAAATAACACACAAATATTAAGTAATTGTGGACAAAACTTGAAAAAGACTAATCTTTATTGTTTTTTCAAATCTTCTGTTGTCTTTAATTATTTCATACTAGCCGCCATCTTAACTGCCGTTGTAATATCATGTGCACTCAATTGATACACTACATTATTTTGTTGCCATGTAATTACTTGATTACGACTACCATACGAATTACCAACATCGGCTTTAATTGCTCCATATTGTGTAGGCGCAGGCAATCGATATGATTCTAACAGATTTACAATTTGCACAGCTAAAGGTTGAGGATCTTGTTGGTTGACTGCAGTTGCATGAACAGTCAACGACCATTTTCCTTCGTGCCATGAAAGGTACCTTTGTCCTGCCCCTGCGTCTTCATAACCTATCATATTATGCCCTAAATCTATAGTAGGCAGCCCATTCAAATCAGTTTGACTCACATAAGCAACCTGTGCACTTGCATCATTTAAAGTACCATAAGAGGTCTTTTTAAGCTGCACATATGGAATTTCCGTTGAGATTGCCGTATCGTTGAATTGACGCGCAACCCTGCCAACGCTATAACTAATCGTATAATTAGCTTGGTTTCCTTCATACCGCACATTTAATTTGTCACTACCGGTTCCTAACCCATCGACAGTTGGTAAGAGCACGTCTCCCAAAGCGTTATGCAATTGTTGATTAAAAGTACTCAGCCGTGTTGTGTTAACGTTATTATTACTGCTGGATGAAGATTTACTTGCACTAGAAGTTTCTTGACTAGTGGATGCTGTGACAACAGAGCTCTGTTTACTACTGCTTTTTTGAGAAGTTTTAGAACGTTTCCCTGCCGAAGTCTGCTCCGATGTTACTTTCTTGCTAGAACTTGCTGCTTGTTTTTGATTTCCACATGCTGTTAGCAGACTTGCCAATAATAAAATCAGCAATAAACTCGATTTCTTCCCCTTTTTCATGATGATTCCCCCAATTTCCAACATTAATTGCTCAACAAATAATCTACCCTAATCCTTTGCCGCAACTTCGATCAGCTTTTGGAATATCTGATTCGCACTTTGAACGCTGTCAATTAACATTTCCGGATGAAATTGCACTCCTAAAAAGAATTCAAAGCTAGCATCTTCTAATGCCTCAACTACACCATCAGAAGTCGTCCCCGAAATCTGTAAACTCACTGGCACAGATTTAACTAACTGATGATGAAATGAATTAACAAGCATACTATCTTTTTGAATAGTTCTATCCAACAATGAATTTACTGTAATTCCGATCTTATGTGTTGGAATTGGTGGATCTTGAAGCTGAAAATGTCGTATTGTATGTTCAGCACGATAAGAAATATCCTGATATAGTGTTCCCCCTCGATAAACATTAATTATTTGTGCACCACGACAAATGCCCAATACCGGGATTTTCTTAGCTTCTGCCGCCTCAAGCAGTGCAAATTCAAAATCATCTCGCGCCGGAAAAATTGCGCCGCATTTCTGCTGAATTTCTTCGCCATAATTAAAAGGATTCACATCCTGTCCCCCCGAAAGAATCAAGCCATCTATCGCGGCAATAATTTGCTTAGCTGTTTCAGCTGGACTTGTTGGTAAAATTAGCGCAACTCCGCCATTGTTATTTACAGCTCTAATATAGTCATTATTTACATACGCACGTTGATATCCTGGAAATATTCCCCTCTGATCTTTGATAATGCTTCCTGAAATGCCAATAATTGGTTTTTTGATCATATTTTTCCTCCAATCGAATTCTATAAATCGCTCTTTTTTATTATTGAATTCAAAGGTTCTAATTTCTTTTATTATAACAAAAAAAAGATTACGACAACACACAACAGAATTTGGTATTATTCTGAGTATAAAAAAGTGCTCCATAATAATTAGATTTTTGTCTAACTATTATAGAGCATTTCAAAAGTTAAATTTTGATTCAGTTCCTCTATTTATTCCCTGTAAACGTGTTTCATAAGTCAAAACTCTCCGTCCAACTTCGAATTACTCATAGCAAAGTACTCGCTATGTTCGTAATTTCGAGTTAGTACCCAAATTTTCCCGACTTATGGCACACTCCCAACTCCCATGGACCTTAGTAATTATAAATTCTCTAACTTGTTTTTCTTCTCATTTTTCGCTAAACAAACTGCAACTGCATAGATTGACCATGCCCAAACAATATGTCCGAAAAATTCCGAAAAATGTTCGTCGAATGGTTGGTTCCAAGCAGCTGGAACAGTTCCCATTGCGGGCATAATAATAATATGAAAAGCAACCCAGATTACAATACCATATGCAGCTCCCTGCCACATTGTTGTTTTCTTCCAATACTGTGCCAAAAAGATGAATAATGCCGCAAAAACAATTGAAAATGCAAAATGAATAATTAGTGCAACAAAATATACTTTTTGATCCGTAGAATAATAAACAAACGCATGAACAGCTTTTGAAGACATTCCAAATTGTTCCAATAAATGCTGTGGCGGATTCGTGGCATTTCTAGCCAAAGTGCGCGGAGGTAAAATATTCTCCCACCCGATTTTGACCATTCCTGAAATCATACCTGCAATAAAACCATACCATATACTCTTCCAAACAATTGTTCTAAAAGGTATCTTTGGTTTTGACAAACTCAACATTCTCTCTTCCCCCTTCTTACAGTTGATCATCATACTCCTTGTGAATTCTTTGTCAAATATATCATGTGCAATAATCTCTTATTATTAGCCATGTTTATTTCTTAATAACCAGGTAATATATACAATTTGCTCATATTGACACATTTTCATTTTACATTACGTTATTTCCAGCTAATCCCGTCTCATAAATTCAAAAATGTAATTTCTCCTGTTACTCATAAAATATCCCCACTAACTTCACAAATCCTTATCTTAGATACATCTTTTTTATGCTAGAATGTCAATATAATTCTCCTAATTAAGAATGAAAGGTTGATTAATTATGATTAAAAAATATGATAGCAAAAAAATGCAGCAACTTGTCCTTAAAATCTATGAGGCTTATGGCTTTTCTGCTGCTAATAGTGAAAAAATCGCACATACCTTGATTTATACTGACATGCACGGGATTGAATCACATGGCGTCCAACGTATGGCGATGTACGATAAGTTCATTCAAAATGGTAAAATTAAGATTAATAGTATTCCCGAAATTGTAAAGGAAACTAATGTTAGTGCTGTTATTGATGCTCATTTTGGAATTGGTCAATTGAATGGTATCTATAGCATGGAGCTTGCAATCAAAAAGGCAAAAGAACACGGAATTGGGATTGTGACTACAAAGAAATCTGGACATTATGGAATAGCTGGATTCTATGCAAATATGGCTGCAGAAAAAGGATTAATTGGAATGTCTTCAACCAATTCTCGTCCTGGCATGGTGCCAACCAACTCGACTCAGCCATTCATAGGTACTAATCCAATCGGCTTTGCAATGCCTGCTCATCCACATAACTTCATACTTGATTTTGCAACCACTACTGTCCCACAAGGGAAAATTGAAGTCTACCGCAAATTAGAGAAAGATCTTCCTGCATTTTGGGTAGCTAAAGATGGTGTTAATCCCATCCATGATCATACCAATAATCAGGATTTGGACTTACTTCGTGTTCCCAAATCAAATGTTGGCCTGACCCCACTCGGAGGTATTTCTGAATTGACTGGCGGTCACAAAGGGTTCGGACTAGGAATAATCGTAGAAATCTTTACTTCGATCCTTTCGCAAGGTGATGTCTCATCTGAAAATGATGGCAGTAACCCTGAAATCGGCCCTTGTCAAAGTTTTATTGCAATCGACCCTGCTATTTTTGGCAATAAAGAAGCTATCATTACTCGTTTTTCTGATTACCTGCAAGAAATTCGTGAATTACCCGCTGTCCCGGGACATACAATCTATGTTCACGGCGACAAAGAACAAATTAGTTATCTTGATGCGAAAGAAAATGGAATCAAAGTCGACGATGCTACAATTTCTGAGATTAAGTCGATTGCAACACGACTAGGAGTTTCTTTCGAGGAATACTTATCCTAGATTTAATGTTGAATTGAGTATTTTAAAATTAAATACAAGGTGATTTTTGCCTTATGACACACATTTATTTGTAATAGAACAGAAGGGTCTGGGTCAAAAGTTAACTTTTGACTCAGACCCTTCCTACATTTAGCCAAACCCTAATTTTAAAGATCTTGAACTAATGATTGCTTTTTTTTGCTAAATGTGTTCATAGATCAATATTCTGGAATTAGCTTTGAAGCTGCAATTGCCAATGCAACACCTATTCCAAGTGGTAAAAAAGCAGAATAATTTAGATGGCTGATTTCAATAATCATCATCAAAGCCATCAGTGGTGCCTGTTGTGAAGCAGCCAGCAATGTACATGCACCTAATATAGAACATTGCCAAATCGGAACAGCAATAAAAAAAGAATGAAATATAATTCCTAAAATAGTTCCGATTACTGCTCCAATTGCAATTGATGGTGTCAAAGTTCCGCCAGAAGCACCTGCATGAATAGTGAACACAGTAATCGCAGCCTTTGCAAATGCTCCGATAAGTAATATCCAGATCATTTGCTGATTAAAAGTATCAATGGACAATTGTGCTAATGCCCGTCCATTTCCCATAATTTGCGGAAATGAGAGTGCAGCTAATCCTGTCACCAATCCCATCAGTGGTAATTGCCATAAGATATTCTTGCCCTTTGCTTGAGACTTTCCTGCCCATTTGAAACTTCTCCGAAAAATTCCACCTAGTATCCCGCAAAGTGGTGCCACGAAAAATACAAATACTAAAAAAGTCAGTGAAAATTGTTGATTACCAACCAGATAATATGGTCCGAATCCCTTGACAATTGTGCCCATAAGCATTGCTATTGCTGACATAATCAGACTTACAACAATTGTCTTCCTAGTTACCTTCTTGAGTAGTATTTCTACACAAAAAAGCATTCCTGTAATGGGTGCACTATAGATTCCCGCAAAGCCTGCACCTGCTGCTGCCGCAATCAACAGTCTGCTGTCATCTTCTGATAACTCAAGATGTAGCCTATTCAGCAAATCATTCCAACGTTGCGCCAACATTGCTCCAGCTTCTCTTGGTGCGAGTTCTCGTCCAACTGAACCACCTGTACCTACATAGAAAATCTGGGTCATTACATGTATCGCCGTCTGTATGGGAGGCATTTTCTCACCGGCTAAGCTTTTAGCGATGGTCACTGTTTTTTTGACTTTTATTCTAATAATCCACCAAATAATCGCAGCAATTATGGCACCTATAAAAACTGAAAAAAGCCGATGCACCGGAAGTATTTCTAGTGATGCCGGGTTTGCTGCATCCTCTTGGAAGCTAAGAAATAATCTTTCAACTCCATCTAATAAGAGGCTCAACAATAACGAACTAGTTCCGACTATCATTCCAAGCACAATTGTCGAAAACAAAAGGATAAAATTTTCTTTTTTTAAAAAACTCTTCACGTAATACACAACCTAACTGACATATAATTTATTATTATGGATAGTCCTAAGTTCTTATTATAATAAACTACAAACTACATCTCAAATCTAGATAAGCTCTCCATAATAAAAATTTCTTGTGTAACACAATATTCTCTCAGATTATATGTTGTAAGGCAATCTAAGCAAACTTTTACTATCATTTTAAATTCTGAATTTTAAGTGCATTACTTTTTTCAAATATCCAGATAATATGTACCAAATAAAGGAACTGAATCAAAATTCAGTTTTTGACTCGATTCCCTTATTTTCAAGTACATGTATTATTTATTTAATACTCTTAATACTCGCCCCAGTACTTTTCAATTGTTGTCTTACCAACACCAGGGTTAAAACTATTTGTTGGATCATTCTTTTTGTAATGTGCAACTAATGCTGGTGCGGCCTTATACAGATGACCAACGTTATGTTCTGCAGGATAAATCGCACCACGCTTATCTAATAATTTCAACATTTCTTTTTTTAATTCATGTGGATCCACCCCTGGTTTTAGAATATAGTCTTGGTGCATCACATGGTCCAAAAAATGTCCATAATATAACTTATGCTCAATCTTATCCTCAATTTCTTTTGGCAGCTTCTCAAACCAGTCATATTCATTGCGTCTCAATGCAACATCAATAGGCAAGATATCAGTAATTGTATCCTGGAAGACTTCTTGATATCGGATTGCAATCCCAGCTGTTACGTAGCGGTGCAGCTCGGCTCTCTTCGTTTCTTTAGCAGTAGCTTCAAAATAGTCACCTTCAGCAGTTTGAAAATAATCTTTCAAATATTCGCGTGCTTCTTGAATACCCGCACCCTCCATTTTTAAGATCAAGTAATGTTCATATTTCTCATGAAACTCTTCCAAGCGCTTTGGTAATTGATTAGGGAATAACATACCCAACTTTTGTAAAACCCTATCTGGAAGATATGGTTTGATAAAATGAAAATGACCCAATATTCTTTCTGCCGTTGATTTTAAAGAAAACAAATATGGTAAGAAATCCGTTCCAAGCTTGTCAATAACGATTAATGAATCTTTGCCATATTTTTTAGCTAAGGTGTATGCCTCGCTATGCATGTATTCTCCTGAAACAGGTAAGTTTTCAAAATTCTTCATAATATGACGTCGTAAGTCCTCAAAGACACTAGGATGATTGGTACCGATGTAGAAAACTTGTGATGTGCCATCTTTGGGGAAGGTGTCAAGCCGAACTGCAAAAGTGGCCACTTTGCCCGCTGAACCTGAGACTTCATATAATTGATGTGGATCAGCGTTATACCGTGCTGGTGTATCAGCCTCAATATCACGGACGCGTGCCTGATAATTTGGAATATGTCCATAATGTTCAGCTTTTTTTACATTATCAATGTCAAAATTGCGCTGCTCTAAGTTAGTTAGAATTTCCTCTGGTGTTGTACCTAAGTCAATCCCTAAATGATTAACTAAATGAAGTTCATCATTCTCGTCAATTCTTGCATACAATGATAGTTCAGTATACGCAGGCCCACGGCGAATTAATGCACCGCCAGAATTATTGCTGACTCCCCCAACTACGGAAGCACCCAAGGTCGATGAACCAATTACAGAATGCGGCTCACGGTTAATCGGTTTTAAAGCATTCTCCAACTTAAATAATGTTGTTCCCGGGAACGCTAAGACTTGTTCTCCATGGTTAATCAACTGCAAGCTCTTGATGCGATGCCCACTCACCACAACAACTTCACGATCATATCCGTCTGCAGGTATTGAGCCTTCTGTTAAGCTTGTATTGGAAGCTTGCATGATGATAATCAGATCATGCTGATGTAATATCGTTAACACTTGCCAAAGTTCTACCAGATTAGCTGGAAATACAACAGCCAACGCATCTCCTTTGCCTGACCGATATCCTTTTCGAAAGCGGAGTGACTTAGCTTTGTTTGTAATAACATGTTTTTTTCCGACAACTGCGTTTAATTCTTCTACTGTTGTTGACATTTTTTCTCCTTCATCAAACAAAATTTGTACTAACATACCTGCATTTTAATATCTGTGTAAAAAACATCTTATAGGATATATTATTAGTAAGAGTATAATCAAACTTAATAAAAGCTATAACTATCTGTTATTAGAAAGGAATGTTAGATTTATGAATATTCAAGATATCCAGTATTTTAGAAAATTGTATGTACTAAAAAATTTCTCCAAAGTTGCTAAGTTCTATAATGTTAGTCAACCAGCTATTAGTAATTCAATTAAGCGCTTAGAAACATTGTTTGATACAAAATTGATGATTCGTGAATCAGCACGCAAAGAACTCATTATCACACCTGCAGGGGAACAACTATTTCAACATTCAATTACAATTATTAATGAATTCGAAGCTGCAAAAAAGGAAATTAAGCGGCTCGGTACAAAAGTCTTCAACTTGGGATTGGCCTCTATCATTGAAAATACATATTTTTACAAGATTGCAGAAAGGCTTAATGACAGGGGGTTACTAAATCATATCAAAATCTACGAATCAGGATCCAACAGTCTTAGAAGATCCCTAAAAAATGGTAAAATCGATGCTGCTTTGATTGGTTCACTAAGCACTGAAGAACTCACTGAACCTACTCAAAACGACTTAATTATCCAAAATTTTGCAACAAGCAGCTTTCACATCTTCGTCTCAAAAAAACATCCCTTAGCACAGAAAAAGGGTGTTTACTTTTCTGAGCTAAAAGATGAAAACTTCATATTATTAAATCAAAACTTTGTTCATTTAAAGGTTGCACAAATCTTGTCTAAAACATACAAATTGCAGCTAAATGTTGGTCTCGAAACCAATAATGTGAGCTTCTTAATGGATATGGTTTCACAAAATATCGGGATCACTATTCTCTCCGAAGTTGCACAAAATAATCAGCCCAACATTGTCAGTATTCCGCTGCTGGATAAAGTTCAACCGCAGCTAATTGCAAGTATTGCCTATCGCCGTAACCATTATTTCACGACTGCACAAAAAGAACGATTAGAATTCATTGCTGGTGAATTAGGGACTAAACTCAATATTCAATCTTAGCTGAAAGTAATGGAATTAGTATTACTTGCTAGTTTCAGATTAACGATATACAAATGAGAAAAATTATTGCAGATAAAATTTTCCATCATAATTAAAATAATGCGCTTAAATGACTGATCAAGCCACTATCCCAAAAGACGTACAGACCAATAACGACATAACAAATTTTCATCAGTTTTTCACCATACGCTGCCATCACTTTAGAAACGATTGGAATATCGGCAACTAGCTTAATTAAGAAGACTACCAAAATAGTTAATATACTAATAAATACTAAGGTCAATAGAAAATGTCCTAGGTTCTCACCAACCAATACTGGTAAGAAAATTGAAAGATTACAATCAGCGCATACGGATAAATAAGTAAACATTACGCTTAATACCTGTGACTTATGGTTAGTAGTTTTTTCATCATCGTCATCATCATGAAAGGCCATATAAATTGGCAGAATTCCTAATATTCCTAATACCCACTCTGGTAAAAAAACTGCTAACGCCCTCCCAAGTACATAGCTAGCAATTAACAAAATCAGATTTCCTAGTAAGTATCCTAACATGACACGTAATAGTCTATTCTTCTTCAGCAAAAAAATAAGCATGAAAAAAAAATCTAAGTTAACACTGATAAAGGTTAAAGTTAATAGCCAATAGTTCAAGATTCTTCCTCTTTTCTTATGTTTAATTAAACATATGTTTGTTAATACATATATATTACAGCTTATCTTATTAAATGCAAGTAATAGTTAACCAATATCCTGATACGGGAGTGTGCCGTGCCATAAGTCGGGAAAATTTGAGTATTAACTCGAAATTACGAACATCGTGAGTAAGTTAAACGGAAAGTTTTGACTTATGAAACACGTTTATACGGAATAAATAGAGAAACTGAATCAAAA